>JANNLW010000183.1:0-13080 GCA_031397145.1 Sphingomonadales bacterium
CGACAAAGGCAGGCTCACAAGATCGGCCGCGATGCGGGGCCGGGGCGAGAAACGGTGAATCAGTCTCGATCAGCAGCCGATCGTCCGGCACAAGCGCAGCGCTCGCCTGCAATTCCTTGGCGTTTTTGAACGTGACGATGCCGGAGATGGAAATATAGAGCCCGAGCGCCAGCGCCTTTTCCGCAAAATCCTGACTGGCAGTAAAGCAATGGATGACGCCACTATACGCGCCTTTTCCCATTTCATCGGCCAAGATGCTGGCCGTATCCGCTTCAGCATCACGCGTATGCACGATCAGGGGCAGCCCCGTTTCGCGCGCCGCCGCGATATGCGTGCGAAAGCTGGCGCGCTGCTGCTCCCGGTTGGAATGGTCATAATAATAATCGAGCCCGGTTTCACCTATGGCAACAACACGGGGGTGGGCCGCCTTGGCGATCAGTTTGGCAGTATCTACATCAGCATGCCCGTCGGCCTCATGAGGATGGATTCCGACCGACGCCCAGATACTGTCCACCTGCTCTGCCACACCAATAACGTCGTCCCACTCGCTTTCACGTGTGGATATGTTGAGCATTCCCGAAACGCCTGCAGCAGCGGCACGCGCAATTACATCTGTTTGTTGCTCAACCAATCCCTTGTAGTTGAGATGACAATGTGAATCGATGAACATCAGCTCCCCAGTTCGAGCCGTGGGAATACACCCTGTGGCGACGGCAACGAAAGTCCGGACTCCAGTGCATCATTCAAATCATTGAAATTCCTCTTGTTCTTTTTCTGCGCAAGAAAATCCAAAACTTTATTTGCACCTTCCGGAATGACCCATTGTGCAAGTATCGCTAATTGTCGGATTGCATTCGCTGTATTGTAAAGGATCGTGTCAGCCCGCAACGGGTCTTCCTTTCGGACTGACCAAGGCGCCTGCTCTGCAAAATAGAGGTTTGCGGCACTCATCGCCGTCCAGATCGCCTCAATCGACGAATGAAGCGCCAGTTCTGCCATGGCTTTTTCAACGCTTGACCGCGCCGCATCGATTGCATCAACCAGGCCCTGGTCGGCTGGCTCGGGCTTGGACGGAACCGGCACTTTACTGTCGCAATTCTTGGCGATCATCGACAACGATCGTTGCGCAAGATTGCCAAAATTATTGGCAAGATCGGCATTGCACCGCGTGACAATCGCTTCCTCGCTATAGCTCCCATCGTGCCCGAAGCTCACTTCGCGCAGCAGGAAATAGCGCAACTGATCGACGCCGAACTTCTCGGCCAATTCCATTGGATCTATCACGTTACCTGCCGATTTGGACATCTTCTCCCCACCGCGAGCGAGGAGGAAGCCATGCCCGAACACCTGCTTGGGCAGCGCAAGCCCCGCGGACATCAGGAATGCAGGCCAATAGACCGTGTGAAACCGGACGATATCCTTTCCGATCAGATGGATATCGGCAGGCCAAAACCGTTCGAAATCGCCATCAAGCTCAGGATAGCCAACGCCTGTCATGTAGGTTGTCAGCGCGTCGACCCAGACATACATGACATGCCCCGGCGATCCTGGGACCGGGACGCCCCAATCGAAGCTGGTGCGCGAAACGCTCAGATCCTTCAACCCACCCTCGACAAAACGCAGCACCTCGTTGCGACGGCTTTCGGGGCGGATAAAGTCTGGATGATCGGCATAATGCTTGAGCAAATCATCCTGATATTTCGAAAGACGGAAGAACCATGTTTCCTCGGCCGTCCATTCCACAGGCGTGCCTTGGGGCGAGAGCTTTTCGTCCCCGTCTCCGGCCACCAGTTCCTTTTCATCGTAAAACGCCTCGTCGCGAACCGAATACCAGCCTTCGTAGCGATCGAGATAGAGATCACCCGATGCTTCCATCGCCTTCCATAGCGCAATACTTGCATCGTGGTGGCGTGGCTCAGTGGTACGAACGAACTGGCTAAAGTCGATGTTCAGCTTGGCACACATCTCCTTGAAATAGCCAGACATTTCATCCGCTAGCGCAATCGTCGATACGCCCCCCTTGGCCGCTGTCTGCACCATTTTCAGTCCATGTTCGTCGGTGCCGGTAATCAATCGGACGTCACGGCCCGACAAGCGATGAAATCGTGCGATCGCGTCCGCAGCAATTGCTTCATAGGCATGTCCGATATGCGGACGACCATTGGGATAGCTGATCGCGGTCGTGATATAGAAAGGGTCTGACATGGCGTCAGGCTTTAACGTGCTTCGCTCCCGGAGCAAGGCCAGCGACGTGCCCGCCCAGCGCAAACACGGTCATATGCGGATCGAGCGATTGGCGCACGGCGCTGTCTGCAAGGCTGCGCGCCGCCGACCAGGCGTCCAGTGCCACAGCCAGTGCGCGTCCATTTCGATTTCGGGCATTGTCAGCGATAAAGGCCGGCGCCCGGGTCAGAAAAGCTTCGTATCGGCGTTGGGCCGATTTTGCGGAGAGAGACTGAGCCAATTCAGCACGCAACACATTGTCGGGATCGCCGCTATCGGCGATGTTGTGCAGCAATCCTTCGAGACCTGCCAGGTCAAGGCCAGCATATCCGAGTGCCCGCCCCGGAGATCCCTTCCCCGCCGCGGTCAATGCGGTGAGTTCGGCGGAATCAATCTCGGGAAGCGCCTGTTGCAGAGCCGCGCGCATCGCATCATCGTCGAGCGCATCAAACCTCAATAATCGGCACCGAGAACGGATTGTTGGCAATAAACGGCCCGGCGCATGGCTGATAAGGAGGAAGACAGTACCCCGCGGTGGCTCTTCCAGGCTCTTGAGCAATGCATTGGCCGCGCCGCGTTCCAGATCATCGATCGAATCGACCAGTACGACACGCGATCTCGAATAGGCCGGGGTTAGAGCAAAGATACTTCCAAGAGCTCGCACCTGTTCTATCGTGACATTCCGCGTGCGTTCGACATCGCGAGGCCAATCACGGCGGTCAACCTCTCGAAGGGCTTTCATATCCTTCGGCAAGCGATCAAGGAGCACGAAATCCGGGTGTGTATGCGCGTCAACAAGCTTGCCAATCGGATGATCGCCAGGAACGTCGATCCGATCACCAGCGATATCCGGACCAGCGGCTTCGCTCAACAACCGCTTGGCCATTGCTGTCGCCGCTTCGGCTTTGCCGACGCCTTCGGGACCAGCAATCAGCCAGGCATGATGCATGCGCGGCCCACGCATCGCCGTGAGGAATTCGGAAATCGCCGCATCATGGCCGAAAATTACATTCATAGAAGACCATCCAGGGCCGCAACCAATTTTTCGGTTACGTCGCTTGCTTTTCCCGACGCCAGGATCAGCCTGAAGCGGTCGGGATCTCTGATTATCATGTCTTCAAATGCATCAGCAACTTTCTGGTGATATTCACTATTCTTGAGGGCAAAACGATCAGCCTTCCCACCGTCGCGTGATTCGGCGCGTAATGCGGCTTCGCTGGTGTCGAGCTTTAGGACAAGCGTCCTGTCAGGCATTAGCCCCTGGCTCCCTATGTGGTGAAGCGCCATGATATCGCCATCGCCGAGCCCGCCCGCTCCACCCTGATAGGCCCGGGAGGAATCGATAAAGCGATCGCAAATAACCCAGTCACCGCGTTCCAATGCCGGGAGGATGGTTTTTTCGACGTGATCGGCGCGGGCTGCAGCAAAAAGGAGCGCTTCAACCCGAGGACTCCATCGATCGGCAATGCCTTCCATCAACATGCCACGAATAGCCTCTGCACCCGGGCTTCCGCCAGGTTCCCTCGTTGTGACAACTAAATGTCCACGACGACGTATGGCCACAGCGAGTGCCTGGAGCTGGGTCGATTTGCCAACACCCTCTCCGCCCTCAAGCGTTATGAAACGACCGCGCTCTATTTTCTCGTTCACCCGCCGAAGAATGACATCAAACCGGCCCAGACGCGACCGAAAAAGCCAGCCTCGGACACAGCCTCCTGCGCCACCAACGGCATGACTTGCGGAGCCGTATCAGGCGTGGACACGATCAAGTCGGCAATATGCTGTCCCTTTGCGATGGGCGCCTTGACAGGACCATCATAGACAACCTTGACCGACATGTTTGTCGAAGCACCCATTGGAAGTGTTACGGCGATATTCCGGGGCGCCACGAGCCCGACGGATGACGAACTGCCCATCTGGACTTCGGCATGTTCAACAATCTTGCCCGCGGCTACCAGCGGCTTCGATTCCCAGGCCTTGAACCCCCAATCCATGAATTTCACAGATTCAGTGATCCTGTTGTTGTAGCTGTCGATGTCGGCAACCACCATGACAATCCGCCGACCATTCTGTTCCGCCGACCCGGTGAAGCCATAGCCAGCTTCGTCAGTGTGACCGGTCTTAATTCCATCGGCGCCCGGAATCTTGCCAAGGATCGGGTTGCGGTTGGCCTGGGTGATGGGCGCGCCAGCTCCCAAGGTCTTTCCCCATGTAAAATCTGTCTGGCTATAGAATTTTTTGTACAGATCCGGCGTTTCATCAATCGTCGCGCGACCCAATATCGCAAGATCCTTGGCGGTCGTATAAGTAATTCCGCCATCGGGCCAACCATTTGAGGTGCCATATTGGGTGTTGGCAAGGCCGAGCCGCTTCGCTTCAGCGTTCATCTGCGCGACAAAGGCCTGTTCTGTCCCGAACATTCCTTCGGCCAGCACGACGCACGCGTCATTCCCAGAAAGCGTGACGATTCCGTGCAGCAGGTTTTCGATGCTCACTTCCTCGCCGACCGAGAGGAACATCGTTGATCCGGCCTCGGGCCCATGCCACTTAGTCCAGGTTTCCGGGCGGACCGTGAATTTCTGGTCGAGACGAAACTTGCCCTGCTTGATCAAGCGAAAGGCGAGATGTGCAGTCATCATCTTGGCCATCGAGGCGGGCGGAATGCGCCGGTCCGCATCCTTTGCATAAAGCACGGCACCGGACGACAAATCGATCATATACGCAACCGGCGCGCTGGTTTCGAACGGCGGAGCAGAGGCGCTGACGGGGATGGAAATGGCAAGAATGGCTGCGGGTAGCGCAAATAGGCTTTTCATGAGGGGCTTTCGACTCAGCGGGTGATCCTGGCGTCGCGATAGCCTTTTGACACGACAGGGCCAAGCGCCGCTTTTGCCGCTGCTTCAGTCTGATACGGGCCCGTGCGTACGCGCCAGTACTTGCCACTGGCCTGGCTGCTTCCGCCAACCTGCTTTGCGGCAATACTGGCGCGGGCTTCGGTACTGAATGCGCCAACCTGAACGAAATATGTGCCGCCCATTGCCGCCGGAGCCATTTGTAGCAAGGGCTTTACCGCTGCGGGCGTCGCGGGCGGCTTCGCAACCAAGACCGCAACCGGCCTTGCACCCAGCTTTTTGCGCAACGCGTTGAGCAAGGCCGGTGGAGTTGGCAGCCGTTCGGTCGCTTTCCCTCCATTGAGCAAAGCAGTCCGCTCAAATTCGGGCGGGTTCACCCGGCGCACGCGGACCGGAAAATGCCCCTGCCCCACAACACCCAATTGCTGCGCGGCTCCCCAAGAAATGTCGATGATCCTGTCGCCATTGAAGGGTCCGCGATCGTTGATCCTGACCAGAATTGTTCGTCCTGTGTCGAGATTTGTCACTTCTACAAAACTCGGCATCGGCAACGTCCGATGTGCAGCCGTGATCGCATCGGGTTTGAATGTCTCGCCATTGCCGGTCTTGCGCCCTGCCAGTTCGGCACCATACCAGCTTGCGCGACCTACCTCGTCATAGCTCGTGCGTTCGGCGGGCGCCTCGGCAGCCATTACGACGCTTCCGCTTGCAACAGCCAGCAGCAAGCTCAAGGTCCTAATAGTCTTTCTCAACTGCATCTGCCAAAAGCCCCACTGATAATGCATAAAAGTTCGAGCAATTATACTCGAGGATGACGCGATAGTTCCCGGTCAGCAAATAGGCTGTAGCACCCGTGCCGTCCGGCTCAAGCAGGCTTGCAAGATCGGATTCGCGCAAACCCTTGCTCTGAATGGGGGTGACCCCAAGCGAACGCCACTCCGCGATTGTCTTCCATTGACTATGGCGCTCATGAACGCGTGGACAGCGAGGCGGTACAGTCCGCGCGCGAACAAGACTGCGATCGAGCGTGTCGGGAACAACAGCCTTTACCCCCCAGGGAACGCCGCTCCGCCAGCCCGACCTTACAAAATAATTTGCGATTGAAGCCAGGGCATCCGCATTGTTCGCCCAGATATCAGCCCGCCCGTCTCCATCCCCATCCCGGCCATAGCGCAGATAGGTGGACGGCAGAAATTGGGGGTATCCGGTGGCGCCAGCCCAACTTCCCTTCAACTGCCGTCGCGGGACGCCCTTGTCCATCAGCTTGAGTGTCGCAACAAATTCCGTCGCAAACAAGGTGCGACGTCTGCCCTCATAGGCCAGGGTCGCCAGCGAATTGGCGAGATCGAAATCACCGGTATAGGCGCCGTAATTGGTTTCATGACCCCAGATCGCGATCATCATCGCCTCGGGCACGCCCGTTTCCTGTTCGACTTTACCAAGGAGGCCGCGCAGCTCCGCATATTTTATGCGCCCACGACTGATCCGTGCAGAGTCGACGTGCTGGGCCGCATAGGGTGCAAATTTCGGGATCGGTGCATTTGGCGGACCGCCCGGCTGGGCACGATCCAGATCGATGACCCGTTGGCTGAAATAAAGCGTCGGCATCACGGCATCGAGCGTCGCCGGCGACACACCTTGCATTTCCGCCTGTTTGCGAAGTTGCACAACAAAGGACAAATACCCGGTATCATCTTGTGCTTGCGCCACAGTCGAGACCGGCGCGCCCGCAACAAGTGACGTTGTCGCAAGAGCAATCGCAGCGCGAAATCGGTAAGCCCACATACGGTATATGTCGCACAATTAATTGACAGGCGGAATCCCAATTCGTCCTGCCGCTTGCACCTATGACCGTGTCTCCGCTATGCGCCCCGCTTCAAGCGGACAGGTGGCCGAGTGGTTTAAGGCACCGGTCTTGAAAACCGGCGTGGGTTCACGCTCACCGTGGGTTCGAATCCCACCCTGTCCGCCAGAATTTACGGTATTGTGCGATATCTTCGATACTTCCTAAATGATTCCCATAAAGAACCTCCTAAACAAGGGCCTGTTGTAGTCAGAATCTGGCTTTGAATCTCAACAATCCATTCCACAGGCGTGCCTGGCGCGCTCGCAATTGCACGCATCTTTTCGGATGTCGGCTCATCCATCTTACTTTCCAGGAGAACGAGCCATTCGAGGGCAATTCACGACTACTTCGTGATGGTGGACACAGGAAAAGCCAATTGCTGTGACCTGACTCGCAAAAAAGAGTTCGCCAGTGACGATCCGTCGTTGTTCTTGTTCCTGTAAGGTGCGGATCGAGGGCACGAACTTGGGCTGCATCTTGTATCGTGTCATATCTTGTGAAGTGCAGCAGCAGGCTCAGTGTCTGCAATTGGGTGGTGGCGTCAACCGGTCGAAAACGGACATTCAATTTAGCCCATGAATGCAGCACTGCCCTTTTCCAGAAAACTGGAAGTTTGTTGAGGCAAGGCCTCTGGAATTTGATGTTGGCCAGTCAATCAACGCATGCATATAAGTTTGTTTGCCGCAGCCTGCATCGGTTCATCGCATGAAGGGCTCTAATGAACGGCACATTTATAGGACTTGCTGGAACTATTCATGTAGCAGCAAGGTTAACCTGAACAGGCGGGATCCGAAGTTTCTACTCGAAGGGTAAGCACAATGCATTTCATTTCCAAAAGATCAGCAATTCTCATCCTGTTAGCCTTGCCGGCGACGGGAAGCCTGTCTGCGCAGCAACAGGAGCCGGCCCAGGCCGTTATCACCGTAACCGGCGCGCCGATGCCCGCAGGGCCCGAGATCAAAGGCATCATTTCCGCGCGCAACGATGACAAGATCAAGGTCACGGCTGTCGATGGCACGAGCACCGTTATCACCTTCACCGATGATACGAAGATCAGCGCCGGCGGAGGTTTTCTCGGTGGCAATCGCGGCAAGCTTACCGCAGACGCGCTGCTCAATGGCCTGCCGGTGACGGTCAAGACAATGCAAGGCCCCAATGGGCTGATCGCAGGCCTGATCACCTTCCGGAACAACGACCTGAAGACCGCAAGGATGATCCGCAACGGCACGGCCCAGCAGTTTGACGAACAGACTGCAGCGACAGAGGCGCTGCGCGGCCGCATGGCCGATATCGACAAGTATAATATCAAGAGCTCGACGAATGTGTACTTCGCCACGGGCAAGTGGATGCTGACCGCTCAGGCCAAAGCCGAACTCTGCGCCGCGGCAACCGGAGCCGAGGCGACGGATAACGCCCTGATGCTGGTTGTCGGTTATACCGATTCAGTCGGGAGCGACGAATACAACCAGACGCTCAGCGAAAAGCGGGCCTCGAGCGTCATCAACTATCTTCAGCAAGCCTGCCGCTGGAAGCCCTATCGCATGCTTACCCCCACCGGGATGGCCGAATCGGATCCGCTGGCAAGCAATGATACGGCCGAGGGCAAGGCCCAGAACCGTCGCGTATCGGTGAACATCCTCGTCAGCAAAAGCGTCGACACCATGTAAGCTGCGCGGGGTGGGCTTCGCTCACCCCGCGATTCCCTGCAGGGAATCGCCAGTGCGGTCGTGACCAAAATTCAAATTTGCGGCAATGTTGCAAGCATCCGGTTGGGTGAGCAAAACGCGGTTGCGCGCTTGCTCATTCGCTTCAGGCGCCTTGCGCGTCGCAACCGACGAGCGCCTTTGTCTGAGCCATGATCACCACCGTGCCGATGACCCGAGATGGCCTGAAACGTCCTAAGCGGAAATTTCAAGGAATGTCCGCAATGGGGTCGTGACCTTACAGCCAGTTTTTTCATTAAGGATCGAGTTCTCGCAGGAACCAAGCACCATTTTAGGATCGTAAACAACCGCCCAGGTTTTCCGAACGTCCGTTAGCAATTTGGCACGATTAATTCGTCTGCGTTCTTTGGTTCGCGTCCTGCAAATTGGTAAGGCGCTGCATAGGCCGCTCGCGTCAGGCCGAAAAGGCTTCATACACTCTCACCGCCCGTATCCTGCAACCTCCCTGCCATTTAACCCATTCAAAAACCTTTCCTATTCGGCAATATTTGTCTTCAATCCTTCGCGCGAATCACCTGAATCGCGTATGCAAGGAGGCGTTTTCGGGCATGGCAATTCTGGGGGCAATCTGGCGGATACTGGCTTTGCTCGCCGGTTTTGACGGGTTCATGCCACACTCGTTTCAACGATAAAAAGGCACGCTATGGACACCCACAACTTCGTCCACCGAAACTGGACATTTTTCGGGCGGGATCAGGCCTTGCTCGCCGCGTCGGGCAACCGCCCCTCCGGCAACAGCGCGGCCATTACCGTTTCGACCACATCTTCGACCCGCACCAGCACCACGGGCCCCGACTGTCCGCCGAAGGGCGCGCAGATGAACTGGTTTATGTTGACGAAACCGCCTTCGTCGGTTGGCATCACGCGTGCCCCCTCTCCCTTTCGCCAGAGCAGGATCGTGTCATATCCGTCGGGGAAGATGTTGCCGGCCTGTCGCGACAGGCCGAATTCGTTGCTCGTCGGCGCGCTGCCGAAATCGGTGAAGATCGTTGCTGCCTTGAAGGCATCGCGGGGCGCGACGCCAAGCGTCCACAGGTTCTGCGCGATGCCGAGGCGAATCGCGGCGCGCAACGATAAAAGGCTGGTGCCGCCTGCGGCCCTCGCCTTGCCGTCCCCCTCGTGCCAGGGGAAGACGCCCTTGACGAAATGATCGCGCATCGTGCCAAGGTTCCAGCCTGTCGCCCCCGCAACCTGCCGCAAGGTGAACAGCGGTGTGTCCGTATCGGGCATAAAGGGTTCGTCCGATCTGCTTCCTAAGGAGTTCACATTAGGTTTATCGTTTCAAAATGCAACATCTGGAATGGAGTTTCGAAACTTTGCCCGCAACGGGGCCACATTCTGTGCCAAACCGCTTGACGTGCGTCGTTCAAACGCCAAACATGTGGCGATGAGCGAAAAGACACCAACCGACCCCTTCTCAATGTTTCGCGACATGGTGAATCAATGGGAGAAAACGGCCAACGATTATGGAGGCAAGATCGCTGGCAGCAGCGAATTTGCCCGAAGCATGCAGGGCGCAACCGCCTTTTCGATGCAAATACAACAGGCCGTTCATGAAGGCATGACAAAGGTTCTTGCTGCAACCAACATCCCGAGCCGGGAGGACCTTGCCGCTTTGGGTGAGCGGGTTGGCAATATCGAGGCGCAACTATCAAGAATCGAGTCGGCCTTGGGCGCGTCGACGACACATTCGTCGTCTCCGAAGCCCAAACGAACCAAGCAGCCGCCGACGAAACCAAAATGAGCGAGGCGAACTTGCTGGAACGCTCTGCCGCCGAGTTCGAGCGGGCAATGCAGCGGAACATCAAAGGCCTCGGGTATTTGGCGTCGCCAGCGCCCGTTCTTGGCGCCAGCCCAAAGGACACGCTGATTTCCCGCGGAACGTTGCGGCTTTATCATTACCGCCCGATGTCCGACGAAGTGTACCGGGTTCCGATCCTGTTGGTGATGGCGACAACCAATCGCGGCTATATCTTCGATATGGTGCCGGGACAGAGCCTTGTAGAATTCCTTCTCAAGGCCGGGTTCGACGTGTTCATGATCGATTGGGAGGCCCCGCGCCAGGATGAAAGCCATCTCGGGCTGGACGATTATGTCCTCGATTTCCTGCCAAGCTGTGTCGAACGCGTACTCAAGGAAACCGGCGAGCCGGACCTGACCGTCGTCGGCTATTGCTTTGGTGGGGTGCTTTCGCTGCTGTGGGCGGCGATCAATCCTGGGCCGCCGCTCAAAAATCTCGTGACCTTCACGACGCCGGTCAATTTCAAAGGCATGGAGATGTTTCAGGCCTGGTCGGACAAGCGCTTCTTTGATGTCGATCGATTGATCGCAACATACGGAAACTGCCCTGCGGAAATGCTTTATTCGGCTTTCGACCTGTTGCGGCCCGGTGCAAAGATTGCAGGGAATATCAGATTGTGGGACAATCTGTGGAACGACGAATATGTGAAATCGTTCCGCATGTTCGATCGCTGGGCCACCGATATGCTGCCGCTTGCGGGGCGATATTTCAAGGAAACCACCGAGCAGTTGATGTGGGACAATGCCCTGTATGAAGGAACAATGGTGATCGCCGGCAAGAAAGTGGATCTTGCCAACATCAAGGTACCGTTCATGCATGTCGTCGCCGAGCACGACCATATTGTACCTTATGAAGCATCAAAGCCTTTGGTCCCGATGATCGGTTCGGCCGACAAGCAGGAGGTGATGTTGAAGGGCGGGCATGTAAGCCTCGTGGCGGGTGGAAATGCGATCAAGCGGCTTTGGCCGCAACTCGACAATTGGCTACAGGAGCGCAGCCTTTGAGCGATTATCCAAAAACCGTGGATTGTGGCGGAACGCCGATCACGCTCACACCTTTTGAGGTCATCCATCTCGGAGCCGTGAGGTCATTTGCGCAGTCGCTTCCTGGACATGACCTGCTTTTCCTCGCGCGCGATATCCAGCACCCCAAAGTGATCAATGCGTGGATTGATTCGATCGCCGATGGCGAAATTACCAGTCTCATTGCACTTGCCGGGGACGAGGTTGTCGGGACAACTGCAATCGTGCGCGACCCGCTGAGCTGGTCTTCGCATGTCGCCGAACTGCGGATCCTGATTTCGGAGGACATGCGCGGAAAGGGCCTTGGCAGGATATTGTTGCAGCATTGCTTTGCCGATGCAGTGGAAAGCGGTGCCGAAAAGATTATGGCGCGCATGACTCCCGATCAGCGGGGTGCCATTGCACTGTTCGAGGAAATGGGATTTCGCGGCGAAGCGATGCTGCGAGACCATGTTCGCGATCGCGATGGAAAGGTGCATGACCTAGCTATTTTGAGCCTAGACGTCGCTCGCGTCACTGCTCAACACGGGGCATTCGGTTTTTCGGAAGCTCATTGATCGTTTATGTCCATGCTTGAAGGCATCCGTATTGTCGACCTGTCCAGCGTCGTCTTTGGTCCCTATGCAACGCAAATGCTGGCCGATATGGGGGCTGATGTCATCAAGGTGGAGCCGCCGATCGGGGAGGTTTCACGTTACATAGGCAGACATGTGAACACCCGTGGCATGGGGTCGACCCACATGACGCTGAATCGCGGCAAGCGTTCGATCGTGCTCGACCTCAAACAGGCAGATGACATTCTCGTCATGCGCAAGCTCTTGGCGACGGCCGACGTCTTTATCCACAATGTACGCAGCAAAGCAATTTCGAGACTGGGCTTTGGTTTTGATGCTGTCAGGGACATCAAACCGGACATCATCTATGTTCATTGTACCGGTTTCGGACAAGATGGCCCTTATCGCGATTTACCCGCCTATGACGATGTCATTCAGGCAGCAACAGGGGTCGCATCGCTTTTGCCACGTGCTGACGGCAATCCAAGACCGCGCTATTTTCCATCCTTGATTGCGGACAAGGTGTCCGGCCATTATGCGGCTCAAGCCATGCTTGCGGCCATCATCCACAGGCTGCGCACGGGCGAAGGCCAATATGTCGAGGTGCCGATGTTCGAGGCCTTTGCGACGTTCAACCTGACCGAACACATGCATGACGCGACATTCGATCCTCCACGCGGGCCTATCGGGTATCCACGCCAACTCGATCGCGGTCGCCAGCCCTTCCCTACAGCTGATGGCTATATCTCGATCGTTGCCTATTCCGACGGGAAGATGGCAACCCTGTTTGCCATGCTGGGCGATCCTGATGTTCTTTCGAAACCGCAGTTTGCGGGACCGAGCGAGAGGTTCAAAAATTCCGCGGCGCTCTATGACGAGGTCGCCCGCCTTACTCCCGCCAAAACGACGGCGGAGTGGATGGTATTGCTGACCACGAACGAGTTTCCGGCAATGCCAGCGTGCGACCTTGCCGACATATTCAATGACCCGCACTTTGTGGAAACGGGATTCTTCCAGACCAGGAAGCACCCGACCGAAGGCCGCTTCAAGCAAATCAC
>JANNLW010000202.1:0-5017 GCA_031397145.1 Sphingomonadales bacterium
CTGCAGGGGCTTTGGGGCCTTTCTCCTGCAGGACGGCGCCGGGCACAAAGGCGGTGCAGGAGACGGGGGTGCCGGTTACGCACTCCTGCAGCTTTGACCCACCAACGCAAAACACGCCGGACGCTCCCGCGTCCGCACCATGTGTCCCGTCCCCCCTTCCTCCCAGGGGCGCATTCGTGCGCCCGGGGTAAACGCATCGACACGATTGGCCGTTATGCTTCGTCCTTCACGCCCTTGAATCCCTGAGCGATCACATACCATTCGGATGAGCCCTTGCGGCTGGCTGGCGGCTTGGCGTGCTTGACGGTTGTGAAATTGCGCTTGAGCAGATCAACAAGATCGCTGTCCGATCCGCCCGCCAGCGATTTTGCAATGAAAGCCCCGCCCGGTTTCAGCACCTGGACTGCGAAATACGCGCCCGCCTCGACGAGTGCCATCGTCCGCAAATGATCAGTCTGCTGATGGCCGACGGTATTGGCCGCCATGTCTGAAAGAACCAGATCGGCAGGGCCGCCCAGCGCCTCCGTCAGCCAGGCCGGGGCGGCATCGTCCATGAAATCCATCTGTGCAATGATCACGCCATCGATCGGGTCAACCGGGAGGAGATCGATCCCGACGATTGCCGCAGCAGGGGATAGCCGGCGTACCACCTGGGACCAGCCACCCGGCGCGATACCAAGATCGAAAATGCGTTTTGCGCCCTTGAGGAAGCCGAACTTCTCGTTGAGTTCAATCAGCTTGTATGCTGCCCGGCTGCGATAGCCGTCCGCATGCGCACGTTTCACATAGGGGTCGTTGAGCTGGCGGGCGAGCCAGCGGGTCGAGGATGCGGTTCGCCCGCGCGCCGTCTTGACGCGGGTATGTCCACCGGAGCCGCCCCTGCTCATCAGCGCGCACCCTGGCGCATCAGCTGGCGCAGGATGCCTTCGCGAATCCCGCGGTCCGCGACGCCGACCCTCGGCGCGGGCCAGATGTCGAGGATCGCTTCCAATATGGCGCAACCGGCAACGACGAGATCGGCGCGCTCGTTCCCGATACAGGCCAGCGTGGCGCGTTCGGCGAGCGAACGGCGGGACAGGTCCGTGCTGATCCCGCGCATGGCTTCGCTTGGTACGATCAGGCCGTCGATCAGTTTGCGATCATAGCTTGGCAGGCCGAGATGAACGCTGGCCAATGTCGTGACCGTTCCGCTGGTTCCCAATAATCGCAGCTCTGCCGCCTCTGCGGGCTGGCGTGCAGCAAATTTTGCAAAACTCTCCGCCACGCGGCCCCGCATCCGTTGATAGGCCGCCAGCCGTTCATCGAGACCTTCGGGATCCGGGCCTTCGGACTCCGCCAGTGAAACCACACCCCAGGGCACGCTCAGCCAATCAAGGGTGCGCGGCTCCTCTCCGCTGGTATCGACAATGACAAGTTCAGTGGATCCGCCGCCAATGTCGAAGACGAGGGCAGGGCCATCGCCATCTTCAAGCAGGCGATGACAGCCCACGACAGCAAGCCGCGCCTCCTCCTCTGCCGGTATCACGTCAAGCTTGATGCCGGTTTCCCGATAAACCCGATCAACAAATTCAGCCCCGTTATCGGCGCGACGACAGGCTTCGGTCGCCACGGATCGTGCAAGGTAAACGTTGCGCTTCATCAGCTTGTCGGCGCAAATCGAAAGCGCGGAAACAGCACGATCCATAGCGGCCTCGCTCAGGCGACCGCTGGCGCCAAGGCCTTCGCCAAGCCGAACAATGCGAGAGAAGGCATCGACAATGAAAAACTGGTCGCCATCCGGGCGGGCGATCAGCATTCGGCAGTTGTTTGTCCCGAGATCAAGCGCGGCATAGGAACGACGGGCCGGGAACCGGGCGCGATATCCGGCGTCTGGCCGGTTCGGCGGGGCGCTGCGTTCGCGGTTTTGACGCGACGGCCCCTTAGCAACAGGTTGGGTCATGCCCGACAACTTTTCTGTTCTCCGCACGGCACATGCCGCCGGTACTTGAGGGTGACGCTAGTGCAGTTGGGGAAAAATCGCAAACTGGAGCGATGGTATTCGATCCGCGCATCCCCTATGCGCTCCCGAAGCACGGAGTCCTTATGACCGAACCATCTCTTAAATCACTGGAAGCAGAGCGAAACCGACTCTGGGCGGAAGCGCGCCTCAAGGGGCTGGCCAAGGACACACCACAGCGCGAACGGATCGCCGAACTGGATGTCCAGATCCGCGAACGCAAGACTATCGCGCAGGGGTAGTGCGGCCGAGGCGTTGACTTCAGGCGGGCCTAGACCTATCTCGCCGCCAGCCTGATGCCCCGTCGTCTAACGGTAAGACACCGGACTCTGACTCCGTTTATTGAGGTTCGAATCCTCACGGGGCATCCAGCTTCTCGAACATGACACCGTCGGACCAATCAGGCGGCTTGTTTGCGCTCCACCGGCTGTTCCTGGAGGAACTCCCTGATCAGGCGGATACACAGGTCCGCCTCGGCCATCAGGAAGAGATGACCGCCGCCCTTGATGACTTCCATGCGGGAATTGGGGATCAGGCTGTTGAGGAACTTGCCATTGATGAGGGGGACGATCTGGTCGTCATCTCCCATCATGATCAGCGTACCGGTCCGAAGCAAGGGCAGCCAAAGCGCGCTCGTCCAGCCGATCATGGCGGCAAGCTGATAGAAATAGCCCATTTTGGTTGGTGGTGTGATCTTTTCGACATGGGCATCGGCACCGCTATCGACGCCACCATAAAGCGTCTTGAAATTCTTGAGCATATAGTCGGGATCGATGTAGCGCCGTGGGTCAATCATCTTGGACAGCGCCGACAGCTTGCCTGGCATCATCAACATGCCGGCCGTCGTCGCGACAAGGACCAACCGGTTGACGCGCGATCCGAATTGTATTGCATATTGCTGCGCAAGCCCGCCGCCCCAGCTTATTCCCATGACATCGACCATGTCATAGCCAAATTGATCGAGCAGCAGATCGGCGATCCGTGCCATCATCCACGGGCGATACGGAACCGCAGGGTCGGGCGAGCCGCCGACACCGGGCATATCGAAGGTCACGAAATCGCGCTCGGGCATCTTCTCGGCAAGCGGAGCGATCAGTTCGAGGTTGGCACCGATGCCGTTGAAGAAAAGCATCGGTAACTGGTCACTTTTTCCGCTCGTCCATCGCGCAACCCGGACGGTTCTCCCGTCGATGGTTTGCATCGAAATTTGAGGCGAGACGATCTTTGTCATCAATTGTCCTGACTTAACCAAGGGCATATTCGCCCGGGGCGGGTCCCACCGGCTTATAGGATTTATTCCCTAATTTTTTTGGTGCAGGGACCTGTTTTCCAGAGCGATCCTGCAACCACTTCATCCAATAAGGCCACCAGCTACCTGCCGTCTCCTCGGCTCCCGACAGCCATTTTTCCGGTGTCTTCGGCATCGCGCCACCGGCACGATAGAATTTTGCCTTGGGGTTTCCTGGTGGATTGAGGATCGCCTGAATATGCCCGGAATGCGACAGGACAAACTCGATATTCCGTGAACCGAACAACTGGGTTGATCGATAACATGCCTTCCACGGCGTAATGTGGTCGGTTACGCCTGCCATGATGAAAAGGTCACAATCCACCTTGGTCAGATCAACCGCATGGCCAGCGATTTCAGAGGTGCCCGGGTTTGCAAAAGGCTGTTCCTCATACACCCTGAGATAATCCGAATGGAGTGCCGCAGTCAGATTTGTCGAATCATTGTTCCAGAACAGGATGTCGAACGCGGGCGGGTCTTCGCCATGCAGGTAATTGTTGATGACATAGTTCCACACCAGGTCATTCGGGCGCAGCCACGCAAAGGTTCGGGCCAGCGAAGAGCCCTCCAATATTCCCTTCTTGGCCGAACGTTCGCGTGCCAGCTTGATGCCATGTTCGGACACAAGTGCACCGGCCTCGCTGTCATTGCGTTGCGGGTGCAGAACGCAAACCATCAACGTTGCCGAATTGATTCGATCATCCTTCATTGCCTTGAGACGCGAAAGCAAAGTCGCCGTTGTGATCCCGCCGGAGCAGGCGCCTGCGACATTGACCTTCCTTGAACCGGCCACATCCGCGATGATATCCAGCGCCTTCATGATTGCCTCTACATAATCGTCCAGCCCCCAATCGCGATGCTCGACCTGCGGATTGCGCCAGCTGATCAGGAATGGCTGGATGCCGTGGGCAAGCTCGTAACGGATGATGCTCTTCTCGGGCGTCAAGTCGTTGATATAGGCCTTGTTGATCTGCGGCGGGATGATCAGCAGCGGGATTTCATGGACCTGTTCAGTTGATGCCTGATACTGGATCAGCTCCATGATCTCGTTGCGGAAGATGACGGCGCCTGGCGATGTCGCGATATTCTCGCCGATCTTGAATGGCCGTGAATCGACCTGGCTGACGATGCCATCATTGTGCACCATATCGTTATACGCATTCTTCAAACCGCGGATCAGCGATCCTCCGCCGGTTTCAACCGCTTTCTTGATCGCCGAAGGGTTGCCGGCAAGCGTGTTGGTCGGCGCCAGTGAATCGATGATCATGCCTGAAACGAAATTGGCGCGAGCGCGTTCAAGCTCATCAAGGTCCAGATCGGTAATCCAGCGTTCGACGCTGTGTTGCGCGGCAAGATAATATTGCATGCCCATCCGGTAGAACGGGTTCTTGGTCCAGGCCGCATCGAGGAATCGCTTGTCCTTGGGACCCGGTGCGATTTCCGATTTGTTGGTCAGAATCTTGATCACATCGTTGGTGAACATCCGCGCATGTTTGATAGTCGTTGCCGGTTTTGAGGCCGTTTCACGCAGCATCACACTCACGGCACCTAGAAGATCTTCGCGAGCCAAACCTACGATAGGATTCAGCGCAACATTGGCATCCTCGCCACTGCCCAGATCAACCCCTTTTTTTGCCATCGTCGCGTCCCATCATTTTTTTCCATAATGAGCGAGAATGCAGACAAGTCAATTTTTGCGCCGATATCCGCCAAGAAAACTGATCCACCTGTGT
>JANNLW010000214.1:0-2337 GCA_031397145.1 Sphingomonadales bacterium
TGTTTGGCTGCGACATCTTCGCCGAGGAAAATGACACCTTCATCCTCTGCCATTGCTTCGTCGATCGCGCGATTGAGGGCCGCGACCATCGTGAATTTCTGGCTCATGCCGCGATCTCCGTTTCGAACACGTCGATGCGCAATTCTTCTGGTCCGGGGAAGGGGCTGTCTTCGGCAAATTTTGCAGCTGCTTCAACCTCGGCATCAATCGTTGCCACGATGGTGTCGAGTTCCGCTTCCGTGAATTGGTGTTCGAGCATGAGTGCACGAAGACGGGGCAGCGGATCGGCTGCTGCCATTTCGGCAAGATGTTCCTTGGGCATGTAGGAGAAATCGGATCCGAAGAAATGGCCCATCATCCGATAACACATCGCCTCGATAAGGGTCGGTCCTTCGCCTGCGCGGGCGCGATCAACCGCCTCCCGAGAAGCTGTGTACATGGCCTCGGCGTCGTTGCCATCAACCTTTACGGCCTTCATCGCGTAGGCCGAAGCCCGGGTCGAGATCGAGTCGACCCTGGTGTGATCGGCAAAGGCAGTGTGCTCTCCATAACGATTGTTCTGGCAGAAGAAGATCACCGGCAATTTCCACAACTGCGCCATGTTCATCGCCTCGTGAAACGCACCTATGTTGGTGGCGCCATCGCCAAAGCACACCATTGTCACCTTCTTGTCGCCTCGATTTTGGGAGGCGAGCGCAAGGCCGTTGGCAATTGGCAAGCCGGATCCCACAACACCGGTTGTCACCATCACACCCGTTTCAGGGTGGGTGATGTGCATTGATCCGCCCTTGCCCTTGCAGGTGCCGGTCATCTTGCCCGCCACTTCGGCAAACAGCAGGTCAAGCGGGACGCCTTTGGCAATCTGGTCATGCTGGCCGCGATAGGTGGTGACGAGATAGTCGCTTTGCTCGAGAGCCGCGATGGCGGCAGCCGAGACGAGTTCCTGACCACGCACCGTATAATAGAGGACCGCAAGCTTGCCTGTCATCAGCATCGAACGCAACTTCTCGTCCGCGCGAGCGATCTTCATCGTCCGGGTGTAAATATCCAGCAGTGTGTCGCGATTGTAGCTCTTTGACGTCATGCTTTTCTTCTCTCGCTTTCGAAATAACGATGCTCTCCGGCATCATTGCGGTCGCCCGCATTCAGTCCATGAGAGATGCCTCGTTTTAAACTATAACAATTCCGGATTTTCGATGAGCTTGGCAAGTGCCAACATGAACCGCCCGGCATCTGCTCCATCAATTGCCCGATGATCGCAGCTGAGCGACAGGTGCAGCACGGGAACGATACGAATTGCGCCGTCATCATCGATTGGCTCCGGCCGGGCGTTGCCGACCGCGAGGATCGCACCTTGCGGCGGATTGATGATCGCATCAAACTGTTCCACACCGAACATGCCCAGATTGGAAAGGCTGAAGCTTCCGCCTTCAAATTCATCCTGCTTGAGCTTTCCCGAGCGCGCGCGCTGAGCCAGATCAGCCATCGCGGAATTGATATCGGAAACGCTGCGCCATTGTGCACCGGTTACGATCGGCGTGATCAGTCCGCCTTCAGTTGACACCGCAACCGCGATATCGGCGCCATTGAAACGATGAACATCATCACCGTGGACCTGGATATTGAGCGCAGGGACTTCGACCAAGGCGAGCGCACACGCCCGGATCAGATAGTCGTTGATGCTTGGCTTTGGCTCCGCGGCAGCACGCAGATTGATCAGTTTGTCTGCGCGGACGCGTCGGCGTACGTAGAAATGAGGAATAGTAGACTTCGATTCCGACAACCTGCGGGCAATTGCCTTGCGCATCTTGGACATGGGTTGGACGGTTGGGGTTGCATCGGATGCTGGTGCCGAAGATACACCGGCAGCAGAAAGGACATCGGCCTTGCAGATGCGACCGCGCGGACCGGTTCCCGCGATGCCGGTCAAATCAACATTGTGAGTGTTTGCCAGTCGCCGCGCCATAGGTGAGGCAAAGGCGCCCGAAACAGGCGTGAGTTCATAGACACCGCGCAGCGAACGGTCCGGTTCTGCGCGGACTGCCTGATGGACATCCTGCAAGGAAACCCGGCCGCCACGCCCGGTTCCAGAAAGGGTTGATACGTCGACCCCCTTGGCCATTGCGGCAGCATGCGCTGCCGGACTGATCATCGTTGTATCGGCGACTTGAGCGACTGGCGATGGTGCGGGGCTCGCCGCGGCTGCAGCGGGTTCGCTCGCTGCAGCAAAGCCGGTTTCGGCGCCCTTGAACGATTGGACAAAGGCTTCGATTTCTCCGGCTTCGGTTCCTGGATCACCCAGCACTGCGAGCAACGCGCCGACGGGATAAGTCTCAC
>JANNLW010000220.1:0-5021 GCA_031397145.1 Sphingomonadales bacterium
GAGCGCGATCCGGCAAACCTGCCGCATGCCGCCAACGGCATTGATATCGCACTTGAGTGCACGGGTTTCTTTGCCGATGCCGAAAGTGCAGGGAAGCATCTAACAGCGGGCGCCAAACGCGTCCTGATTTCCGCACCAGCCAAAGGCGCCCATCTGACAGTGGTCTATGGCGTCAATCATCACAAACTCACGAGCGAGCATACGATCGTGTCTAACGCCTCTTGCACAACCAATTGCCTCGCGCCGGTCGCGAAGGTGCTGAACGATGCGATCGGCATTGAACGGGGACTGATGACAACAATCCATGCCTATACCAATGACCAGAAGATTCTCGATCAGATTCACCCGGATATGCGCCGCGCACGCGCTGCTGGGATGTCGATGATCCCGACGACCACGGGCGCTGCCCGCGCGGTGGGCGAAGTTCTTCCAGAATTGAAGGGCAAGCTCGACGGTTCGGCGATTCGGGTTCCGACGCCGAATGTCAGCATTGTCGACCTGACCTTCACCCCCAAACGCGATACCAGCGCAGAGGAAGTCAATGCGATCCTCAAGGCAGCATCGGAAGGAGCACTTAAGGGCGTGCTCGATTATACCGACGAACCGCTGGTATCGATTGATCTCAACCATAATGCTGCAAGCTCGACCGTGGACAGCCTGGAAACTGCGGTGATCGACGGAAAGCTTGTCCGAGTGCTGAGCTGGTACGACAATGAATGGGGATTTTCGAACCGCATGGTCGATACGGCAGGCGCCATTGCAAAGCTGATCTGATGGCGTTTCGCACCCTTGACGACATGGGCGATATCGCGGGCAAGCGCGTCCTTGTCCGCGAGGATCTCAATGTCCCGATGGCAGATGGGAAGGTAACCGACGATACGCGGTTACGCGCGACGATCCCCACCGTCACCGAATTGGCTGACGCCGGGGCGATTGTGCTGATCCTCGGACATTTTGGCCGGCCGAAGGGACCTGTCGCCGACCTGTCACTATCGCGCCTGACCGAGCCCTATTCGGCAATTCTCGGTCGCCCGGTTCATTTTATCGATTGGGACGGCGACACGACTTCAGTTGCCGCCCTCAGGTCGGGCGACGTTGCTGTGCTGGAAAATACGCGCTTCTTCGGTGGCGAGGAAACGAACGACCCGAGTGTTGTCGCTCGTTTCGCCGCGCTCGGCGATGTTTACGTCAACGATGCCTTTTCTGCGGCGCATCGCGCCCATGCCTCGACAGAGGGCCTTGCCCATGTCCTTCCGGCCTTTGCAGGCCGGGCGATGCAGGCGGAGCTTGAGGCGCTGGAAAAGGCGCTCGGAACCCCTGAGAAGCCCGTCGCAGCGGTTGTTGGCGGAGCAAAGGTCTCGACCAAGCTCGATGTGCTTAAGAACCTTGTAGCGCGTGTAGATCACCTGATCATCGGCGGGGGGATGGCCAACACCTTCCTTGCGGCTCGCGGAGTGAATGTGGGTAAGTCGCTGTGTGAACATGACTTGGCCGCAACGGCAAATGAGATTCTCGACGCAGCGGACAAGGCCGGATGCACGGTTCATCTGCCATATGACGTTGTGGTGGCGAAGGAGTTTGCGGCAAATCCGCCGACGCGAACTGTCAACGTTCATGACGTTGCTGCGGACGAAATGATTCTGGATGTTGGCCCGGCCGCAACCGAGGCGCTGGCCGATGTTCTCAAAACCTGCCGGACATTGGTCTGGAATGGGCCAATGGGGGCGTTCGAGACGCCGCCGTTTGATCGGGCCACCACTGCCCTCGCACGGACAGCGGCTGCGTTGACCAGGGAAGGTTCGCTTGTTTCGGTCGCAGGCGGTGGCGATACTGTCGCGGCATTGAACCATGCCGGAGTCGCCGCAGATTTCACTTTCGTTTCGACTGCCGGAGGCGCCTTCCTCGAATGGATGGAGGGGCGCAAACTGCCCGGCGTTTCGGCTCTTGAATTAATTTGAGTCAGGGAGTTTAGCCATGTCATTTACGCCGATCATCAAAGATATCCTCTCGAAGTACGAGAGTGACAGCCCCGGCACCAAGGCCAATCTGGCGCGAATCCTGACACATGGCCGTCTGGGTGGCACAGGCAAGATGATCATTTTGCCGGTTGATCAGGGTTTCGAGCATGGCCCGGCGCGCAGTTTTGCGATCAATGAGCCGGCTTACGATCCCCATTATCATTACCAGATTGCAATCGACGCAGGTCTCAATGCCTATGCTGCGCCCCTCGGCATGCTCGAGGCGGGGGCTGACACGTTCGCCGGCCAGATCCCGACGATCCTCAAGGTCAACAGCTCGAACAGCTGGGCGACCGGAGTAAACCAGGCTGTCACCGGAGGTGTGGACGATGCGCTCCGTTTGGGTTGCTCGGCGATCGGTTTCACCATCTATCCCGGGGCGGACGATGTCATGGACATGATGGAAGAGTTCCGCGAATTGGCACTAGAGGCAAAATCGGTGGGCCTTGCGACTGTCCTGTGGTCTTATCCGCGCGGAGGGACTCTCTCAAAGGCAGGGGAACTCGCGCTCGATGTCGGGGCCTATGCCGCTCATATGGCAGCACTTTTGGGTGCCCATATCATCAAGGTGAAACTTCCGAGTAACCATGTCGAGCAGCAGGATGCGCTCAAGTCCTATGAAAGCGGAGATTGGTCGACACAATCGAGCAGGGTGTCCCATGTCGTCAAGTCGTGTTTCAATGGCCGGCGACTGGTTGTATTTTCTGGCGGAGTCGCAAAAGGAGCTGATGCTGTTTATCAGGATGCGCGCGACATTCGTGATGGTGGCGGCAACGGTTCGATCATCGGTCGTAACACATTCCAGAGGCCGCGCGATGACGCATTGGCGATGCTCGCCAAGCTAATGCGCATCTACAAAAATGAGGAATAGTTTGGCAGACCGGCTGACGGGACAATGATGGAAGACGTGGAAACGAATGGCGGTTTTGCGGAGATGTTCACTCCCGACCGCCGTCCATCCTGCCAGCTATATCTGATTTCGCCGCCTGCAATCGATGCCAGGTTTCCAGATCGGCTGAAGGCCGCGCTGGAAGCCGCACCGGTTGCCGCGTTCCAGCTTCGGCTCAAGGGGATCGACGATCATGCGATTGCCCGGGCGGCCGAGGCGCTGCAGCGGATATGTGCCGATCTGGACACGTCTTTCATTGTGAATGACAGTATCAGCCTTGCCAAAAGGCTGGGGGCGGATGGCGTCCATCTGGGGCAGGGTGACGGCGATCCCCGCAATGCCCGACAGATATTGGGCAACGATGCACAGATCGGTGTGACCTGTCACAACAGCCGACATCTAGCGATGGAAGCCGGAGAAGCCGGCGCGGACTATGTCGCTTTTGGTGCATTTTACCAAACCGGTACTAAATCCGCGGAGCATTTTGCCGATACGGATATATTGCGCTGGTGGGTCACCTTGTTTCCAATTCCAAGCGTTGCAATCGGAGGCATAACACCGGAAAATGCTGCGCCTCTCGTGGCCGCTGGTGCCGATTTTCTGGCTGTTTCAGCGGCCGTTTGGCAGGCCAACGCTGGCGAGGCCTCTGTCATCCAGTCGTTCAACAAGGTTTTGGCAGGAACTTCATAGCGCCTTGGCTAACCGCAGTCGCGCGTCGGTTTTTGAACCGAGGCGAGCGAATAAATCTGCTTCCAATGTTCGGGATCGGGGACCGACCAGATTCGCGTGCGTGTAACCGAAGTAGCCCGCAGCAGGTGGAGAGAGCTTCGCCTTCGCTTGTGTGGCGATACGTTCACGTTCCAAAATCATGTCACGGTCCGTTTTTCGATTGTCGCCAAGGTAGATCGCAGCATGCCTGATTCGCGTATTGCACAATTGCGCAGCGATTGAAGGAATCCGCCACCATTCGATATTTTCTTGGCAGAAGGTGTAACGCGCATGCATGATAAGGTTTTTGCAGGATGAGGTGGCGGCGATGCTGACCAAGGGCGACGAATATCCGATCCACCAGACGCCGGAGCCGATCGCATTTTCAGGCACTGACCGGAATTTCTATGATCGCTATTTCTTCTGCGGCTACAACCCTGACGGCAGCGGCTATTTCGCAGCGGCCTTCGGGGTATATCCGCATCTGAATGTCGCGGACGCCCATTTTTCCACGTTGCGCGATGGCACCCAGCATTGCGTGCATGCCTCGCGCCTGTTGGGAATGGAACGGCTGGACCTGCACGTCGGGCCCATCCGGATCGAAGTGATCGAGCCGCTCAAGAGTATCAGGCTGATAATAGACGATCATGAAGGCGTTTCTGCTGATCTCCTGTTCACCGGCCGCGCTGCACCCTTGCAGGAGCCGCGCTTTACGCGTCGCAGCGGGCCGAGACTCTTCATGGATTTGACTCGTTTTACGCAAAACATGCGCGTGACAGGCTGGGTCGACGTCGATGGAAAGCACACAGAATATCGCGAAGGATTGGGCACGCGTGATCGGAGCTGGGGCATCCGTTCGATTGGCGCGCTTGACCCACAGCCCGTCGTGCCGATGCAGTTGCCCCAGTTCTACTGGCTCTGGGCGCCGACCAACTTTCCCAACCTGTCGCTCTTTGCCCATGTGAACGAAGATGGCGCCGGCGCGGCTTGGAACAGCCGCGCTGCCCTCGCGATGGATGGCGCGGAACAGGGCGACGTGATCCATTTTTCGAACCAGAAGTTTTTGATCGACTGGCTCGGCGGAACGCGCCACGCCCGAACCGTTCGGCTTGACGTCCGCGATCCGTCAGGCCGAGACCATGTTGTGACTTGGCATCCGATTGCACAATTCCAGATGAAAGGGATAGGCTATGGCCATCCCGAATGGACGCATGGCGGATGGAAAGGCGATCTCGTCGTCGCCCGCGAGGATTTTCGTCCGGATGCGCTCAACCCGCTCGAATTGCCCAACCTCCACGTCCAGACGCTGTGCACGGCGCGGCACGAGGGCGCCGCCGCATCGTCGGACGGGATCGGCATCGTCGAACAGCTTGTGATCGGGCCGCACCAGCCCAGCGGCTTTACGG
>JANNLW010000235.1:0-3516 GCA_031397145.1 Sphingomonadales bacterium
GCTCTGGCCTGGTGGGAGCACGGAAACGGGCCTGGTTATCGAGAATATTGCACCGAGATTTACCAGCACAATTTCATCAGTTCTGGTCTGGCAGGCAATGTATTTGGGGCTACCTTGCCGAGCCATTGGCGGACTCTCCAACGAAATGATCGAGAGACTGGAACTGGCCCGTCCGGCCACTCTCGGTGCGGCTGAGCGAATTCGAGGCGTGACCCCCGCCGCACTCGCCGCGATCCTGGTATGCGCAAAGCGAAAGGCAGCATGACCGAAGAGGAGGCTCAGGACTGGCTCGTTCAAAACGTCTCTATTTCACGTGAAACGAAAAACAAGCTTGTACAATTTGTCGGCGCCTTGATCGAAGAAAATGGGTGCCAGAATTTGATCAGCGCGACTACCATCCCAGTTATCTGGACCCGCCACATTGTCGATTCGGCACAGTTGCTCCTGCTTCGTTCCACAGCGACAAATGGGCCATGGCTTGATCTCGGGACTGGCGCTGGCTTTCCGGGAGTTGTTATCGGCATACTGACTGATGAACCGATAATTCTGGTTGAATCACGCCGGAAACGGTTCGAATTTCTCCATCGCCAGATTGAGGCTCTCGGTTTACAGAATGTGCGCATACATGGAGGGCGCCTGGAAACCCTTGAAACCAAGTCGGTGGGTGTGATTTCTGCCAGAGCCTTTGCGCCCTTGTCTCGCCTTTTGCCTTTGGCACATCGATTTTCCCGAAAAGATACAGTGTGGTTGCTGCCAAAGGGACGAACTGTGCGCGAAGAACTGGAATCGGTGCGCAGTTCGTGGCAGGGAGTGTTTCACGTGAAACCCAGTCTAACCGACGCCGAGGCTGCGATCATTGTCGCAACTGGCGTGAGTCCGAGGAAAAGCGCCCGATGATCCGTATTGCAGTAGCCAATCAGAAGGGCGGGGTCGGGAAAACAACCACGGCTATCAATGTCGCAACCGCATTGGCCGCGACGGGTTGGAAGGTTTTGTTGGTCGATCTCGATCCACAGGGCAATGCATCGACGGGGCTCGGCGTGCATCAGGCCGAACGTGTTCGGTCAAGCTATGATCTTCTGTTGGGCGATTGCAGCCTTTCCGACGCTGTGATCGCAACCCGGATCCCGCGACTCGACTTAATCGCATCAACACCCGATCTATCCGGCGCCGAAATTGAGTTGGTGGAATTTGAACAGCGTACGCACCGCCTGCTTGCCGCGCTTGAAACGGCGCCGCCGGGAAGATGGGACATTGCGATGTTCGATTGCCCGCCATCCCTCGGACTGTTGACGCTCAATGCAATGGTCGCCGCGCAATCACTGCTTGTTCCGCTTCAATGTGAGTTTTTCGCGCTTGAAGGATTAAGCCAATTATTACAAACGGTTGAGAGAATTAGAGGCCGATTCAATCCCACGCTATCCATCCTCGGTGTTGCACTGACCATGTATGACCGGCGCAATCGGTTGACCGAGCAAGTCGCGCAGGATGTTCGCGCCTGCCTGGGAAATGCTGTTTTTGAAACGGTTATTCCCAGAAACGTCCGCCTTTCCGAGGCGCCGAGTCATGGACTTCCGGCGTTGATCTATGACCATCGCTGTTCGGGTTCAGAGGCCTATATGGCACTCGCGCGCGAACTGATCGGACGGCTGCCTCGCCAAAAGGTTGCCGCGTGAACGACGAAACGCCTCCCGCTCCGCTAAAAAAGCGCCCCACCGGCCTTGGCCGTGGACTGTCAGCGCTCCTTGGAGAAATCGAACGCGAAGCGCCGGTAGCGTTGGACGGGACAGCCGCGCACGACGGCGTGCGGATGGTCGACGTAAACCGGATGCGGCCATTGGCCAATCAGCCACGAAAGAATTTCGACGAATCGGCTCTTGATGAACTCGCTGAATCGATCAAGTCGCGCGGAATGCTCCAGCCTATCGTGGTGCGCGATCCTGATCATGATGGGCATTATGAGATCGTCGCCGGTGAACGCCGCTGGCGTGCCGCGCAGCGAGCACAGATTCATCAAGTCCCTGTAATTGTTAAGGAATTGGACGATGTTGCAGCGCTCGAAATTGCAATCATCGAAAATATACAGCGCGAACAACTCAACGCCTGGGAAGAAGGAGAGGCTTATCGCCGGTTGATTGACGACCATGGGCATACACAGGAGGCGTTGGGCAAGATCGTCGGCAAGTCGCGCAGTCATGTGTCCAATCTGATGCGACTCAGGAATTTGCCGCTGCCGGTGCATGGCTGGTTGACCGCGGGCCAGATCACAATGGGTCATGCCCGTGCGCTGTTGGGAGCCGACGATCCCGAGGGATTGGGCCGCCTCATCGTCCAGCGCGGTCTTTCGGTGCGCGAGACAGAAAGACTCATCAAGAAGTCCAAGGCGACCCCCCGTTCGCGCTCTGCATCCCCCAGCGGGAGGACGGGCGATCCCGACCTTATGGCGCTCGAGCGACAATTGACTGACATGCTTGGCCTTAAAGTGGTTATCAACCACCAGGCGCGATCGGGCACGATGACCTTGTCATACTCCTCGCTCGAGCAACTCGACATGATCTGCCAGAGGCTAAGCGGCGAACCAATCTAGAGCAGCGACCCGCGCATTGCGTGCTCCATCAACCAGACGCGAATTGTGCTGGCTAGATTGGGCGGATTCGCCGATTCTATTCGCCGAGCATCAATTTGCGCGATCAGGGCATTGACCGGAAGTGCCCGGATTTCTGCAGCGTTTATAAGCGCTTCCCAGAAAACCGGTTCCAGACTGATCGACGTTTCGTGGCCGGCGATCGTGACCGAGCGTTTAGTAGGCCCGGACATCAATACATATGCTGCCCGCCATTGATCGAAAGTGTCGATCCGGTGACGAATCCACCTTCCTCCGAACAGAGGAAGGCTACACCGCGAGCGATTTCACTGGCCTGCCCCAGTCGTCCAACCGGGATCTTGGCCACAATCTTGGCAAGAACCTCCGCCGGAACCGCGGCGACCATATCTGTGTCGATATAGCCCGGCGCAATTGCGTTGACGGTAATACCGAACTTGGCGCCTTCCTGGGCGAGCGCCTTGGTGAAACCGTGAATGCCTGATTTGGCGGCGGCATAATTGACTTGGCCATATTGACCTGCTTGACCGTTGATTGAACCGATATTGACGATCCTCCCCCAACCGCGATCCTTCATTCCCGAAAATGTCGCCTTCGCCATGTTGAAGCAGCCGCCCAGATTGGTATCGACCACTTCTTTCCAGGCTTCGTAGCTCATCCGCATAAGCGTACCATCGCGGGTAATACCGGCATTGTTTACGACGACATCAATCGGGCCGAGATCTGCTGCAACCTGTGCGCACCCGTCAATACACGCTTGGTGGTCGGACACATCCCACTGGTAGGTCGCGATCCCCGTACGGTCGGTAAACGCCTTGGCGCGTTCGGCATTGCCGGCATAGTTGGCAGCGACGGTAAACCCTGAATCCTTCAATGCGATACAGATCGCTTCACCTATACCGCGGCTCCCCCCG
>JANNLW010000262.1:0-1182 GCA_031397145.1 Sphingomonadales bacterium
CGGGGGCGTGTCGTCAGGATGATACCACGCAAGATGGGCTGCCAAAGCAGTGGCGGGATCTCGACAACCCGGCGGTCGGAAAGAAACTCCTTGAGGTAGGTTCGTACGGCCTTGCTCGTCGCAGCTTTTGGCGACCCCAGATTGACCAATAACACCCCAATCCGGCTCACAGGTGTCGATGGGTGTTCGGCGGGACGCTCCATCATGCGCTTGTCAATGAAAGCGGAAGCGTGCGGAAACGTCGGCCACTCCCGGCAAAAAGTGCATTGGCAATTGCCGGGGCAACGGCCGGCACACCAAGTTCGCCCGCGCCGCCCGGAGGTTCGTTGCTGATAACCAGTTCGACTGTGATCTCCGGCATATCCGCCAGCTTTGGCAACGCAAGGTCGCGAAGGCGCAAGGGCCCGGCGATACCACGCTTTACATTCACGGCATTGCCAATCGCCGCACCCATGCCGAACAAAAGCCCGCCCTCAATCTGCTGGCGGGCAATGTCGGGATTGATGACACGCCCGATATCAGCCACTGCGATCAACCGCGTGACCCGCACACGTTGGTCATTGTTGAGCTGTGCTTCGGCCAGAACTGCAATATGGCTTCCCGCCATAGAGTGGCAAGCCAAGCCTTGACCGGTTCCTTGCCCACCGCCTTCCCAGCCTCCTTTGGTTGCCGCTTTGGACAGGCAAAGTGCAAGCCGCGGATTGTTGGCGAGAATCGCCATGCGGAAGGAAAAAGGCTCGACTCCGCTCTCGCGGCTCAATTCGTCAATGAAGCTCTCATTGAAAAACGCCGTGTAGCTATGGGCTCGACCCCGCCAAGGTCCGGTCGGAACGCCGATATCGACCGGGTGATGGCTGACCGCATAATTGGCAATCGCATAATTCGGGATTGCTCCATCAACCGCATGGATGTGGGGCGTGTCCGCATGCTTCAGGCGCGCATCATTTGCGCTGAGGCCATCCAGCGTACGTGAGCGCATTTCGCCTAGGCCATTGGTCGCGGCAATCCGAGCCTCCCATGCCTCGATATGGCCAGCGCGACCAAGCGCCGCCGTCATCCGGGCTCTGGCGGCCGGACGAAATGGCTCATGCATCATGTCTTCCGCACGGGACCATGTCAGCTGTATCGGCCGCTTCAGCTTGTGCGCAAGGATCGCAGCCTGAGCGGCAACTTCCACCTCAT
>JANNLW010000271.1:0-6824 GCA_031397145.1 Sphingomonadales bacterium
GCGAACGATCGGGCGGGCAAGGCATGTTGATCGCGCGCAGCCGTTATCTATTCATCCGCAACCATCGCGCCCGTTTTCATGACAAGACATTGGCCGAGTTGCGCGGTGTAATCGACGAAGCCGGCGGATCGCCGTTTTGGGACGGCGTTGCCGGCCGGTTTTTCGGCATGAATTTTCAGGATGCTGACGAATTCAACGGTAAGCATGGCAACCAGTTTATCGCTGACTTGATGCCCAAACACCCTGTCTACATCGCGATGCTGCCCGAAAACGCCCGCGCCGTGATCGGTGTGCCGCATCCATCCGGCCGCGCCGCGATGCGGATGTTGGAAGAAGAAGGTTTTGCTTGGGAAAAATACGTCGATATTTTCGACGGCGGCCCGACGATGACCGCGCGGACCGACAATGTCCGAAGCATCTGCGAGGCGCAGGATAGCCAGATTGTTGAAGTACGTGCCGGCGGTGAAACCAAGGTTCTTGCAACGCATGGCCGCCTTTCCGGATTCGTTGCAGCCTATGCCCATGTCGATCAGGTTGCCGGCGGGGTCGCAATCGATCCAGAAGGTGCGGCGGCACTCGGCGTGGGCAAGGGCGATACGATTACCCATGTGGCGCGGTGGTGATATGGCAATCACGGAAATCAACTTTGACGGACTGATTGGGCCCAGCCACAATTACGCCGGGTTGAGCCTTGGCAATCTCGCATCTGCAAAGAACGCCGGGGGCACATCGCAGCCACGCGCGGCGGCACTCCAAGGCATTGAAAAGATGCGCGCCAATCTGAGGCTCGGATTGGCTCAGGGTCTTTTCGCGCCGCAAAGCCGCCCTGACCGTGCGTGGCTCGAAACGCTTGGCGCCGGACCTGAAACAGCGGATACAGGCCTGCTCGCCAACGCCCTGTCCGCGTCATCAATGTGGGCAGCCAATGCCGCGACGGTTTCCCCTGCGCCTGATAGTGAAGACGGCAAATGCCATCTCTCCGTTGCCAATCTCGTTACCATGCCGCACCGCAGCCATGAATGGCAGGGAACGCTGGCACAGTTGAAGCTGGCCTTTGCCAACCCAGCCTTTGCAGTGCATGGCCCCATCCCTGCGCCGTTCGGCGATGAAGGGGCGGCGAACCATATGCGCCTCGCGGCCAGCCATGATACGCCGGGGGTTGAAGTCTTCGTCTATGGCGTGACCGGTGGTCCCTTCCCTGCCCGCCAGCACATTGAATCATCAAAAGCCGTTGCCCGCGTCCACACCGTATCGCGCGCCCTGTTCGTCGAGCAATCCGAAGACGCGATTGCGGCAGGCGCATTTCACAATGACGTGGTGGCGGTTGCCAACGAACGCGTCCTCTTTGCGCATGAACTGGCGTTTGCGGGAAAGGACGGTTTCTATCGCGACCTGCGCGCACTCCTTCCTCAGGTGGAAATCGTCGAAGTACCCACCTCGGCGGTCAGCCTGTCGGATGCAATCCAGTCCTACCTGTTCAACGCACAACTTGTGACCCTGCCCGACGGCGACATGGCCCTGATCCTCCCGACCGAAGCGCAGGACAATCCCCGCGTCTGGGGCTGGCTCCAGGCGATGATCGCTGGGAACGGCCCGATCCGTCGCCTTATCCCGGTTGATGTCCGCCAGTCGATGGCCAATGGCGGCGGCCCCGCCTGCCTGAGGCTTCGCGTGGTCTGCGATCCGGCAACCGTCGATCCCCGCTTCCTCGTCGATGAGGAAAAGCTGGATCGCATTGCGGAGATCGTATCGACCCACTGGCCGGAAGCGATCGATCCGGGCCAGCTTTCCGATCCCGAATTGTGGTACCGCATCGGCGCCGCGAGGGCCGCGTTGCTCCTGGGAGTTGATCTGGGAGAGCTTGCCTGAAGCGGTCAAGATTTAAATTTCAAAACAGGGTTGAGGGGGAAAGAGTGTGAGCAATTTCGAGAACAAGGTTATCCTCATCACCGGAGCCACATCCGGCCTTGGCCAGACGTCCGCCATTTCGCTCGCGTCCAAGGGCGCCATGGTCGCGATAACCGGGCGACGTGAAGAGCAAGGCCATGCGGTGCTTGACCAGATCAAGGCCGCAGGCGGCGAAGGTCTGTTCATCAAGACCGACGTCACCGTCCGCGCCGATGTCGAGGCGATGGTCGCAAAGACTGTCGAGCGGTTCGGACGGCTCGATGGCGCGGTCAATAATGCCGGTATTACGCCCGGGGTGTTCACACCGGCTGCGGATATTGTCGAAGATGATTGGCATGACACAATCAACACCAATTTGAACGCGGTGTTCATGAGCATGAAATTCGAAATTCCGGCAATGCTGGCCAATGGTGGCGGCTCCATAGTCAACATCTCGTCCATGTATGGCTTGATCGGCGGAGACATTGGCAATGCCGCTTACGTGACAAGCAAATGGGGCGTAATCGGCCTCAGCAAAACCGCCGCCATCGACTATGGTGATAAGGGCATCAGAATAAATGCGCTTTGCCCCGGATACTGCCATTCGGAAATGGTCGATCCTTATGTCGAGGCCGAACCTGCAATGTTTGAGAAAATCATTAGCCGCCACAGCGCGATGAACCGGCTTGGCGAATCGCAGGAAGTGGCAGATGCCATCGAATGGCTCCTGTCCGAGCGGTCCAGCTTCGTAAACGGCGCGGCCATTCCGATTGAAGGCGGGGAAACGACGCGGCTCTATTAGGAACTTCGGAGGCAGTTCACTTAACCCCCAAACTCCGCCGCCTCAAACATCGCTGCACCAGGGACACCCAATCGGGTGCGCCCCAACTCTCATGTCCCATAAGCGCCGCCCGTGAAATTTTGATCCCGTCCAGCCGCCCAAGGTGTCGGATTAACTTACAGTTTACCACGTTCGTTAATCCGCGAATCCCAGCGTTCCGCACTTGGCTCGATGTTTGCTTAACAAGCTGTATGGGAGCGAAAATCAAAAGACTGTTCATGATCAAGACCCGGTGGGAAGCCTATGCGATCATCTATGCATTGGCATTGGGCGGTGTCGAACGCGGGATCATCTATCTGCACCAATATCCGGGCTTTGGCGGCAAGCTCCTCTTCACTGCCTGCACGGGGGCCGTCTTCATGGCTGGCGGGAAAATTCTCGACGCGGTTCGCGCTCAGGTCTGACCGGCCGCAGCCGCAATCCGGGCTGCGTCGTAACCCAACAATTCGCCCAGCACCTCGGTACTATGTTCTCCAAGCAAAGGTGGCGCTTTGGGCGCGACAATGGGCGTATCGGCCAGTTTTAACGGTGACCCGATCATTCGAACGCTTCCGGCAAGTGGATGCGCAACGCTTGTCACCATGTTGCGTGCAAGCGTTTCGGGCGCAGACAAGGCGGCCTTCATTGGACGGACAGCGCCGCAAGGAACGCCAACCCGCTTCAACGCCGCAAGCCACCATTTGCTGTGATGTTGAGCAATCAATGGCGACAGGATCGCAACGAGCGCGTCCCGGTTTCCGACGCGCGCGCTATTGGTGGCAAAACGATCGTCATCAGCCAGATCAGGCCGGGAGAGCAGATCGCGGCAGAGATGCCCGAACTGGCGGTCATTGCCGACGGCAATCACGATGCTGACATCGGCCGTCTTGAACGTCTGGTAGGGCACCACCGTCGGATGGGCATTGCCATAGCGCACGGGCTCTGTGTCGGACACCAAGGTCGCGGAGCCGACATTGGCCAACATAGCCAGTTGCGCGTCGAATAACGCCATGTCGATATGCTGGCCCAATCCGTCGCGATCCTTGGCAATGATGGCCGCGAGTATGGCCTGTGCGGCAAACATGCCTGTAAACAGGTCTGCAACCGCCACGCCGACCCGTACTGGCGGGCGATCGGCGTCACCATTGATCGCCATCAGACCCCCTTCGGCCTGGATCACATAATCATAGCCCGGTTCGGCAGCGCGCGGACTGGAGCGCCCATAGCCCGAAATCGAACAGTAGATCAGTTCGGGAAACCGGGTCGAAAGGCTGGCATAATCCAGCCCATATTTGTCGAGCCCGCCGAGCTTGTAATTCTCGACCAACACGTCCGACTTCGCGGCGAGTGCCTTTACGGCGTCCTGGCCCGCCGTACAGGACAGGTCGATTACAACCGATTTCTTGTTGCGATTGGCACACAGATAATAGGCAGATTCACCTGAAGCATAAGGTGGCCCCCAACTGCGCGTATCGTCCCCTCCTTTGGGGTTTTCGACCTTGATCACTTCGGCACCAAGATCGCCCAGAATCATCGTACACCAGGGGCCCGCAAGCACACGCGAGAGATCGAGGATACGGCGGCCGGCAAGCGGAGCGGGTCTTTGTGTCATACACGCACTGTCCCTGCTAACCGGCAAATGTCAAATCCGCCGAACCAATCGATCTACGTATTGTGACGGGGACGCGCGATGTTCATGAAACTGCAATGACCTTGCAGCTAGGTTAAATGGTAAATGCAAATTCGAAACGTTCGCCACACCACATACAAAAATCGGCTGTTGGAATTGGCTGGCGTTGGACTGATCGGGCTTGCATCTGCAGGCCATGCCCAGCCGGTTGAACAGCCGTCCGAGAGCGGGGCGGACAGCGCCGGCGATATTGTCGTTACCGCGCTACGCATCAAGGAGTCGGTCGAAACCGATATTGCGCCCGAGCTTGAGCTCGATAGCGAAGCGGTCGCCAGCTATGGCGCCTCGAACTTTGCGGACCTGCTGGCCCAGATTTCGACGCAGACACGGACTGGCCGGGGGCGCGATGGCGGAGCGCCGGTGGTGCTGGTCAATGGCCGCCGGGTTTCGGATTTTTCCGAAGTTCGCGATTTTCCGCCCGAAGCGCTGTTGCGGGTTGAGACATTCCCTGAGGAAGTCGCACTGAAATATGGCTATTCGGCCGATCAACGGGTCGTGAATTTCATCCTGAAGCCCGAATTCGCTGCTTATACCGGTGAAATCGAATATGGCGGGCCCATGTCGGGCGCGCGCGGAGATGGCCAGTTTCAGGCGACGATACTCAAGATCGGGAAGACGGGGCGGACAAACCTCAGCGCGCGATATAATCGCGCCTCGGCCATTTTCGAAAGCGAACGCGACATTGTCCAGAGCGCACCGGACTTGGCGGAAAACCGCACTTTGCTGCCATCGACCGAACAGATTCAGCTGAACTCCGTCGTAAATCGGTCGCTTGGTGATACGATTGGTGCCACGCTCAATCTTAAGTTTGACCAGACCGAGTCCAAATCAGCCTTCGGCCTGTCCACGCCTGCGTCCGGAGTCCCGCTACGTCTCGGTCAGGATGTCCTGACGCATTCGGCGAGCGTCGGGCTGACGGTCGATGGCAATATCGGGAAATGGCAATGGACCGGAACGGGGACGCTGGGGCTCGAAACCAGCCGAACCCGGACCGATCAAACGATCAGCCCCGCCCCGACACGCGATACGGCTTTTTCGCGCCAGTTCATCGCCAACACTGCGCTTTTGGTTTCCGGTCCCGTCGCGGATTTGCCTGCCGGGACGGTCACGGCGTCCTTGCGCGCCGGTTTTGAGCGGCGCGGGTTTCGCAGCACCTCGATCCGCGGCGGGACCGCTCAGCAGGCAAGGCTTGGCCGCAACGACAACACAACGCGCGCCAGCATCGATATCCCGCTCGCCAGCCGCGCCCGCAGCGTCGCCCAACCGCTGGGAGACCTGTCGATCAATGTTAACGCAGGCTATCGCTATCTCGATGATTTCGGCTGGCTGACCTCCTATGGCACGGGGTTGAACTGGTCCCCGGCACGCAATTTTCAATTCACCGCCAGTTTGGCTGCCGCCCAAGGCGCACCCTCGCAGCAACAGCTGAGCAATCCGCTGGTCGTCACGCCCGGAATTTCGGTTTATGACTATGCGCGCGGCGCCTCCGCGCTGGTGGCGATCATCGGCGGCGGCAACCCCTTTCTTCGCACCGAAAAGACCCGCGACCTGAAGATCGAAGCCAGCTACGACATCCCCAAGTTCGACGGGCTTTCACTGCGTACGACCTATTATCGCAATCGCAGCGCCAATCCGCTGTCAGGCTTTCCGGAACTGACGTCCGATATCGAGCGTGCATTTCCGGGCCGGGTCGTGCGGGGCGCGGATGGCCAGCTGCTGTCGATCGACCGGCGCGCGATCAACTATCTCGCCACAAGCAGCGACGAGGCGAGTTGGGAAATAAACTTTACCAAGCAAGTCGGCGACGTGCGGGGGCGGCAAGGGTTTGGCGCTGGCGGAAATGCCCGGCCAGGCGGCGGTGGGCGTGGAGGCTCCGGGCGGCTTGGCGGGGCTGGAAAGCGGATTCAGCTCTCGCTCAAACACACGATCAAGCTCAGGGACCAGATCCGGATCGCTCGGGGCATTCCATCCCTTGACCTGCTCAATGGCAGTGCGACCGGCGCGTTTGGCGGGACTCCTGAGCAACAGGTCGATTTCGAAGGCGGCTGGTACAATAATGGCCTTGGCATGCGCATCAACGCAAACTGGCAAAGTGGCACTTCCGTCAAAGGCAATCCATTGGCAACCGGCGCGGCGGCAACACCGCTGCGTTTTTCTCCGCTCGCCACGATCAACGTTCGGCTGTTCATCAATTTCGACCAGCGCAAGCGGCTGATCAACGATATGCCGTTTCTGAAGGGCAGCCGGCTGCGGCTGCGGATCAACAATATTACCGACTCGGTCCGCAGCGTTCACGACGGCACCGGCATGTCACCCCTGCGCTATCAGCCTGGTTATCTGGATCCACTCGGGCGGACGATCGAGCTCAGTGTCCGCAAGCTGTTTTAATCCCCTGCACCATCGAACCGCGCCGTAAAGCCGCTGCAC
>JANNLW010000273.1:0-1435 GCA_031397145.1 Sphingomonadales bacterium
CGCTCGCCGCAAGGGTCAAATGAGCTCCAAGAGCTTTTCCTCTGTAGGCCTTATCAACAGCCGCAGACTGTTTAGGTGTTATGAGACCACTTTCAGGTCCCATCCTGTATTTGTTCAGGTTAGCCATTTGACGATTAGCCCGTTGAGTAGCAGCTTTGTTGTGCTCGGTCATTTCGCTGGCCGTTTCGGCAATATCACGAGCCACTTCAATAGCGTCCCGTTGCATCTGGAGGGATGGATTGGTTTTTGTATTTACCTGAGACAGCGCCTCTAATAATGCTTTGTTGGGCAATGCGGGAGTGTCGTCATGGGCCTCGATTGGGGCCGCTACGTCTTTCTGCAATGCTGGGACGGTAGTTTCAGCGGGAGTCTGAGCAGACAAAGAGACTGCGAGTTGCAGCAACACTGTCGCACCGGCAAATTTTTGGATTCGCAGCATTTAGGCCACCTATTGAGTTCCGATTTTTAGGAGACATAACAGAAGATCATCGGTGGCACAAAACCAGATAGCCATTGATGATCCGGCATGGCTTTGCAAAATCTGATCGGATTACGTGTTCAGGCATTCCGCAAGGCAAGGGGCCTTACTCAGGAAGCGCTTGCCGAAGCTGCCGGTCGATCCGTTGACACTCTCTCGCTGATTGAACGCGGAAGAATTTTACCTTCCATTGATACGCTTGTTGCGGTTGCTGACGGACTGGGGTTGTCGCTCGCAGAGCTGATTCCTGACACGGCTGGGAGAGAACTTCCACTTGAGGTTGTGCGGCTAAGGGAGGCGGCTGGAGCGGCGCTAGGTCGTATGGATATTGAGACCCTTACGGTGGCTGTCACTCAACTCGACGCTTTGGTGGGCTTGAATCGCCCCTAAAGTTTGCGGATTTTTTCCGAGATATTTTCTAGGTCTCTCTTATCCTGCACGAAGCCACCCCCCAACCCCTTCCTACCGGGGGTGCATTCACTGAGGCGGGGGTAGCCATCATGTATCAAGTCCGTCTCCGGGCCAATTTCACGGCCTTTTCAGACTTAAATAGTGGGGATACAGTGGGGCAACTAAATAGTTCGATGAACTTCGATGTCTAAAATGCCCAGAAAAGCTGGAGCGGGCGAAGGGATTCGAACCCTCGACCCCAACCTTGGCAAGGTTGTGCTCTACCCCTGAGCTACGCCCGCTCTGGCGATTGCCCCGGAAATGGCCGGGGCGGGTGAGGCGCGGCTGTTAGCATCGGCCTTTGGGTTGGGCAAGCGCTGAATCAGGGTTGGCAATCGCCGTCCGAGATACCACATAGGCGCAGCAACAAGGAGCATGACGTGGCGACATTGGGGATGACGGCGGACGAACGCGAAGTGGTGGAGGCTTTCCGCCGCGATGTGGTTGAGCCTTCTATGACCAATCTCGTCATCGTCGATTTCTGGGCGGAATGGTGTGGCCCCTGCA
>JANNLW010000278.1:0-1522 GCA_031397145.1 Sphingomonadales bacterium
AATGGCAGGGCGGCGGAGGTGTTTCATTTGGCTATTTCTTGTCATTTGATGCCAAATTGGCAGCACCGGCGTCGTTTATTGCCATATTTCCTTGCATAGATTCAGTTTTGCGCCATTTTGCGGGTTGAGTGCTGCGACCAGCGCGTGCGAACGTCAGGTAGGACCGGAATCTCGCTGTGGTTCTTCTCGAGGGGAGGAGAGTCTCGTTGAATGCAGACTCTTGGGGGGTATTCATGATCCGTTCGGAACTTGTAAAATTTCTATCCGATGAAAATCCTGGCCTGTCAGCGCGTGAAGTCGAATTGATCGTCACAGTTTTCTTTGACCAGATCACGGCTCGCCTGGCCGAAGGTGGACGCGTCGAACTTCGCGGGTTTGGAGCCTTTTCGACCCGATCCCGCGATGGACGTACCGGGCGCAATCCGCGCACGGGAGCATCCGTCAGGATCGATGCCAAACGCGTGCCCTATTTCAAGCCGGGCAAGGAAATCCGGGAGCGATTGAACGTCTGATCGGCATTCGTGCTTGACGGGCGGCGTTCGGGGCCCTTTGGAAGGCTTTGGCCCGCGGACGTGGCGAAACCGGTAGACGCAGCAGACTTAAAATCTGCTTCTCTTCATGAGAGTGCGGGTTCAAGTCCCGCCGTCCGCACCATGACGCTTGGCTTTTTTGTCGAACGTACGTCGTTTGGCGCAAGCAAACCACTTAGCCAAAATTTGGATGAAGGGTTGGCGTCGTAACCCTGCCAATATACACCAGAGCCGGACGTTGCGGATTATATGGCCCATGACGCGGTTAATCTCATTGCTGGTCTCAATCGGCCTCAGCCTGGGGAGTTGTTCGCGTGCGAGCGACAAGCAGCCGATTACGATGAGCCTGATCGGGTCGAAACTCCAGATCGCCGACCCTGATCGCGGCCCTATTGGACGCGAGGCCGCCCTGATGCTGGGTGCAACTGCACAAGGCCTAGTCGCATTCGACGCCGATGGCCAGATCGAGCCAGCACTGGCTGAGCGCTGGATCATGACCGATGACGGGATGAGTGTTATTTTCCGTATCCGCCGGGCGCTATGGGCGGATGGGCGTGCTGTGACGAGTGCCGAAGTAGCGGCGCGACTGCGTGCAATCGCTGCGCCTGCCAGCCGCAATGTGCTCAAACCTTTGTTACCAGGTGTCGAACGCATCATCAGCATGACCGGACAGGTCATCGAGATTCGGCTGAAAGTGCCGCAACCTGATTTCCTGCAGCTTATGGCACAGCCCGAACTGGCGATCTTTCGCACGCGCCCTGCGCTGGGCACTGGGCCTTTCCGGGTTCATTCTGTGCGCAACGGCGTGACGAGACTGCGTCTCATTCCAGCGATCGGTGAAACGCCCACGGAAGAGGAATTGCAGCGAAACGATGTTCGCGTGCGAAGCGAAAAAGCAAGCCTTGGGATCGCTCGGTTCGCTTCGCAGGACATTGCGCTTGTGACAGGCGGCAGTTTTGCGGACTTGACACTTGTCCGCGCCGCAAATGTTG
>JANNLW010000290.1:0-3245 GCA_031397145.1 Sphingomonadales bacterium
TCGTTGAACGAATGGCAGCTTCCGGCAAGCGCCTGTCCGCCGCTCAACGTCCGAAAAGTCGTCGAAAGACGACAATGACGACCTTTCGAGTTCAAGGGCGTCTGACCGGCCACATGTGTCATCGAATGACCAAGTTGCCTTCTGGTGCCGCTTCTCCATACTCGTGCAAAGTTTTTGGGGGATAAGCGATTGGCTACGGCCGCATTAGGCGAGGATCAGGCTGCTGCTGGGCGTGCTGCCGCGGATCGGCTGGTCCACGAATGGGACAACCGGGCGTGGTTGCCTCAGGACGCTTCGCCAGAGTGGGCGAGCGCGGCCATCGAACGGCTTGGCGAGATCATGGCCGCCCAGCCCGCGATGCTGCGTGCGAGCATGAAAGGCGCGGACCGTGGCGCGAGCACGCTTAGTCCGCGGCCATTCCAGGGTATCGTATAGAGTGTCTTCAAAATGCCGACGACCTAGGCGCAACGCGCCTTCACGTCGTCAATAGGGACGGTCCTGTCCCTGACTCCTGATCATCCACGACGGCTCTCCCGTCACGTTGGCTAACGTCGGCGCGATGCTGCTGCCCTGGCTCTCGACCAAGGACGGTGATCCGGACGCCGCCGGCCGCTTCGGCATCGGCGAGCGCACTCTCAGTTCGCTTGTGTTCAAGGCCACACACTTTGACGAGTTAGGTGAAGTTTCGGTTTTCGAATCGAAATAGGAAAGCCGCAAACGGCGAGCTCGCCGTGCTTCCTCTGTGATTTCGCAGAACAAATCGGAGCAGCGATTCCCGAACTTGATTTGAAATATTTTATTGAATTTCAATGATTTAGGTGGTGGACACACTTGGGCTCGAACCAAGGACCCGCTGATTAAGAGTCAGCTGCTCTACCAACTGAGCTATGCGTCCAATCCGGCGCAAGCGCCCCTTGAGGGTGCTGCGGGAAGCGTCGCGCTAGCATGGAGTTTGCTATTTGCAAACCCCTAACTGAACGAAGTGCGCCCTCTATTGCTGCGTTCGATCGACATGAGGATGCCAATGCAGATCATGACGGTCAGCATCGCCGTCCCACCGAAAGAAACGAGCGGAAGGGGTATGCCGACAACCGGGGCCAAGCCCATCACCATCATCAGATTGATTGTGAAGTAGTAGAATACTGTGCTTGTCAGGCCTGCTGCAGCCAGTCGCCCGAAACGTGTCGACGCCTTGGCGGCGACCCGCATTCCCCAACGGAACAATAACAGGAACGCCCCGATGACAAATACTCCGCCCATCAAGCCCCATTCCTCCGCCATCGTGGCAAACACGAAATCGGTATGGCCTTCGGGCAGGTAATCAAGATGGCTCTGCGTGCCGTTGAGAAAGCCCTTTCCGAACACACCGCCCGACCCGATCGCAATCTTGGATTGGGTGATATGGTAACCCGCACCGAGCGGGTCGCTCTCTGGATCGAGAAAGATCAGGACGCGCTTGCGCTGATAGTCATGGAGTACAAAAAAATAAGCGATTGGTGCGATCGCGGCAACGGCCGCTCCGGCCGCAAGGAACAGGCGCATCGGCAGGCCTGCAAGGAACATGACGGTTACACCGCCAGCAACAATCATCAATGCTGTTCCAAGGTCTGGTTGAAGCATCACGAGCGCCGCAGGAATTCCGATCAACAGGCCTGGCAACCAGATCGCATTCCACCGGCGTATTTCACCTGACGGCAACATGTCAAAGAAGCGCGCGAGCGCGAGGACGATAAAGAGTTTCATCAGTTCCGACGGTTGCAGCCGGATGATGCCTAGGTCGAGCCAGCGCTGGCTGCCGCCACTTACCGCGCCCAGCAACTCAACGAACAGCAGGAGAGCGAGGATAATGGCATAGCCGGGAAACGCGATTTCCTTCCAGCGGCGTTCATCGACGCGTGACAAGGTGAGGGCCATGACAAGGAAGATGCCGAATTTGATGCCTTGGGACTTGGCCCATGGCGTGAGATTGCCGCCGGCCGCCGAATAGAGAATGATTAGCCCGAAGCTGCCAATGGCGAGAACAAGGAAGATCACACGCCATGGTAGAGAGGCAAAGGGTTCGGGCAGGATCGACGACTGGTTCAATCGTCTGCGCCCGCAACGATAGCTGGGGGTATTGAAGCAGTGGTGGCAGGTTGAGCAGGGGCCGGTGCTGCGGCGGAATTTGCGGTTCTGCTGGCGTTGCCGACTGGTTCAGTCGTCGGTGTTGTAAGGGCCGGCGCTGTTGGAGCGCGCGACAATTTCCAACGCGCCCGATCCGCGGCCATGCGGGTATTTATGTCGCCACCCCAACCGGCTTCGAGCGCTTCGAGGGCCGCCATCGCCTTTGCAGGGTCATAGATATAGGTCAGGAAATCCCTGGCAACGGGGGCCGCTGCACGTGCACCGCCCAAACCATGCTCGATCACAACCGCCGCTGCATAGCGCGGCTTTTCAACCGGCGCAAAACAGACAAACAATCCATGATCCCGGTATTTCCATTCGCCCGACTGGCCGCGTTGCGATCCTTCTATCTTGCGCACCTGCGCAGTCCCGGTCTTTCCCGCCATCGTAACACCCTCGAGCGGCAAGCGGCTGCGAACCGCGGTGCCGGCGCCGTTTACGACGAGGTTCATGCCTTCACGGACAATGGCGAGATGCTCCTCTGGAAAACTGAGCGTCGCCGTGGCTCTGTTCTTGCGTGGGAAGATATGCGGGTCGAGATTGCGCCCCGATGCAATGCGGGCCGCCATCACAGCGAGCTGGAAAGGATTGACCAGCAAATAACCCTGCCCAATCGTCGCGTTCAGCGTGTCGGAATCGGCCCATGGCTTGCCTTGTTTTCGCATCTTCCATTCGCTGTCGGGAACAGTGCCATAGCGTTGCGACTGGAAGGGCAGTTCATATTCTGCGCCCAAGCCCAGTTCACGCGCGACATTGGCAATCCCGTCATAGCCCACCCGACGCCCCATCGCGTAGAAATAGGTGTTGCAACTTTTCATGATAGCACTGGTCAGGTTCATCGTGCCGTGACGGCCGAGACATTTAAATGTTCGGTTTCCCAGCCGGTAGCCGCCATTGCAGAAGATCGTTTCCTTGGGATCGATTCCGTGACGCAGAATTGCAAGAGCCGCAATGGGCTTGACGGTTGAGCCTGGAGGATAAAGCCCCTGCAATGACTTGTTGAGCAGCGGCACATGGTCGTTTTCGCGCAGCATCGTCCATTCGGTGTTACTGATCCCGTCCGAAAAGGCGTTTGGATCGAA
>JANNLW010000319.1:0-8545 GCA_031397145.1 Sphingomonadales bacterium
CAGATAATCCACTCCGGTACCCGTTGCTGATGTGGTCGCCTATGCCGAAGGCCGACCTTTGGGGTATCGCTAGGGGCCAAGTTCTGACTTTTGGGAATGCCGCGTTCCGCATTTGAGAGTTCTGGGCGCTCGGTTAGCCAAAGCTTCGCGCGCGGTTTGGATTGCCACTCGGCCATGTGGACTGTCTCGCCTGTCGCATGTGGATGGAACTTTCCCGTGCTGACTCTAGTTTATGCGACAGGCGATAACTTCAGGAGAATTTCGATGGGTAAGGGACTGCTTCTCTGGCTCGTGGGTATACCCATTCCCGTCATCATCGTCCTGTGGCTGGTCTTTCATTGATCTGCCGATCCTGCCCGACCCCAAACACCCCGCCTTCCGATGGCGAACACCGCAATGACACGCAACTTTCGCCACCCAACATGGAGTTCATCCGATGACGAAGATTTACATCACATTTTTGGCGACTGCCTGCCTCTCGCTTGGCGCTTGCAGCAATAGTCCGAGCGATGCGGAAAAGATCGCCAACGAAAATGCTGCGCAAGCAAACCGCGATGCAGCAGCTGCGAATTTGATCTCCACCACATCGCAGATCCAGGCAGAGAGCGCGCGGAGCGAAGCCAATTCGGCGCGCGACACCGCCGCCGCCGCGAACATCAACTCGGTCACATCGCAAATGCAAGCTGCGGCCGCCCGGAATGACGCCAATGCTGCGCGAGAGAATACGAGAGCGGTGACCGATGCCGCCGCGCGTGAAATTGCCGATGTCAGTCGGGATGCGGCAGCCAAGGCCGCCAGCGATTCCGAAGCAGCTGCTCGACGCTGAGCGCATGCCTTGGCCCCGCCAGCGCGGAAACAGGCGCGGCCAGTAGGGGGATGGAAAAGGCATTGTCAAAGGGATGGCCGGGTCCGGGGCGAGTTGCTAATCCGCCCAGATGAGCAAGGCAGGGAACGCGTTTCGCTATTTCCATTCGGCGGCAGAAGTCATCCGGCTTGTCGTGCTGATGTACGTGCGGTTTCCGCGTTGCTCTGCGTAATGTCGAAGACCTTCTATTCGAGCACGGTAATGATCACTGTCATGAGACCGTGCGTCTGTTGCGGAATCGCTTTGGTCCGATGTTCGCGGCCGACATCCGCCGACAGCGAGTGAGCCGGATGCGAGGCTGTCGCCATTGGCGATGGCATCTCGATGAGGCCTATGTCAAGATCAATGGCGAACTTCACTATCTGTGGCGCGCGGTGGATCACGAAGGTGAAATCCTGGAGTCCTTCATCACAAAGAATCGCGACAAATCTGCGGCTTTGGAATTCATGAAGCGTACGCTTAAACGTCGTGGCAAGGTCGAAGGCATCGTCACGGACAGACTCAAATCCTATCCCGCCGCCATGCGGGAACTCGGCAATCTCGATCGTCGAGAAATAGGCAGGTGGGTGAATAACAGGGCCGAGAATTCACACCTTCCTTTCCGCTGCAGAGAGCGCGTCATGCTCAGATTCCATAAACACCTTAACCTGGTGTCCACGAAACCGGCAGCAGCTCAGTCGCGCGTGTTGGTACCGATGTCGAGTTCGAACCCATAGCGGTTCCGGTCAGTGGCCAGCCATGTGAGGCCACCGAAGCCGCCCATGACAACCCGCAACAGCCCGAATGCAATTGATAGTGACAATGCGCTTTCAGCGGGGATGCCAGCTCCTCCCAGGAAAACGACAAAGGCGACTTCGCGGAGGCCCCAACTTCCGAGCGAGATCGGGATCATTGCGACCAGCAATGCGGCCGGTACCAACGCAAACAAGGTTGCGAACGGAATTCCGAGGCGCAGACTCGACGCCAATGCCGCGAATACGAAGATGCGGGCGACATGTTGTGCGGCGCCAATGACCCAACAGGACACGGTATTCCAGCCTGCGTGGTTTACCTGTCGAAAATCGGCAGCGAGTGCTGCAATCCTGCTTGACAGCGAGCCGCGTACAAGGCCTCCAAGCCGCGGTGCCAGCAGAAAACCCGCATAGGCTGCAAGCAGCGCCGCTGCGCAAAATGCTGAAATCAGTATCAATGTCATCCGCACTGTGTCGTCGACGACGACGTTCAATGCGATCGGCAGACCCAGCAGTATGACAGGTATCAGCGTTGCAAATGACATCATCCGGGCTGCCAGCACGGAGCGAAAAGCTGTGCCCAAGGGCGCGCCCAGCCGCTGCATTTGCACGGTTCTGAATACATCGCCCCCCAGCGTAGACGGGGCAAGATTGCTAAAGAACCAACTTACAAGACTGTAGAGAAACGATGTGCCCAGACGCACCCTATGGCCAAGGATTTGCATCACAATAGAGAACGCAAGTGCATCCAGAACAGTCATGGCGAACGCCAGAGCAAGTGACATAGCCAGCACGGCGGGCCGCGCTTTGCCGAGCAAAGCCGACGTGCTCGACAAATCGACCTTGTCTGCGACAATCCAGAACAGGAATACTGTGACAGCGCACTTGACGAAAAGCTTTGTGCGACGATCCATCGCCGTGGCGTAGCAGCAAATGTTCCCGTTGAGGAGCGCTTCGTAGAGTCTCGATTCGAGACGGCAAGCAACCATGATTCTAGCCTTCATTTCAGGCCCTCTCAATGATAGACGGAGACCTTGGGGGGATATGCGATGATGGAGGGCGGCATGAACGATCGTCGCCTGTTGGCGATTGCGCTGGATTCTATCAGTCTTGCTTTCATTCGCGACCATTGTGATCGACTGCCGAACCTTTCTTCCCAGCTCGACAGAGGTATGTGTCGCACGCTTGAATCGCCGGCCAAGTTTCTGAGCGCATCGCCTTGGCCAACCTTCTCCTCGGGCCTTCTTCCGGGCAACCATGGCCATTACTATCCGTTTCAATGGGACCAGGACAAGCATCGATGCCGGCGCGTTGCAAAGAGGATGTGGTCGCAGCGTTTCGATTATGAGCCGTTTTGGCATCCCATTGCCAGACGGGGCGTACCGACCATTGCGTTCGACATTCCCTACGCACTGATCGACACGGATGTACCGTGTCTGCAGATCACCCACTGGTCGTACCAGAGCACGGGCGCTGCCGAGGCGTCGCACCCGGAGATCCTGCGGGATATCCGCAAGCGTTTCGGTCGCCGACCGATTGGTGCCGAGGTGCCGGTGCCGAAAACGGCAAGTCAATGCAATGCGTTGCGCGACAGGCAGGTTCGCGCAGCCAAATACAAGGGTGACGCAATCCTGCATTTGTTGGATCGGCCATGGCGGCTCTTTCTGACCGGGTTTTTCGAAGGCCATCGCGCGGGGCATAATCTCTGGCCCGTGGAGAGCGACTTTGCGTCCGACGCCGCACCGGATGCATTGCTTTCAGTCTATGAAGAACTGGATCGTCAGCTTGCTCGAATCCTCTCACGGATCGAGCAAGATGATGAGGATACATCGGTGTTGTTGTTCGCGCTCCACGGAATGGAACCCAACCGGGCGCAGAATCATTTCCTCAATGAAATCATCGTTCGTCTGAACACCCGCTATCTTGGCCATGGATCGTCACTCGGCGGTAATGCCCAGCCCATAAACATCATGGCCTATCTTCGGTCGGCACTTCCGCCCACTTTGCAGTATCACATGGCGCGTCTGCTTGGCGAGGATGTGCAGGACTGGGTATTGAATCGGGCTCTCGTTGCAGGTCGCGACTGGTTGCGAACCCCATCCCTTGTCCTTCCTTCCGGTGGTGAGGGACTGATCCGGCTCAATATCAAAGGCCGGGAAAGACATGGTTTCTTCGAGCCTGGAAGTCCGATACTTGAAGACTATGTCGCTTGGCTCTGCGCTCGGCTAGCAGAAATACGGGTGGTCGATACCGACGAACCCCTGATCGACAAGATCCTGCTGTCAGACGAACATTTTGCCGGCGTGCGTCGTCAGTTCCTGCCGGATATCGTCCTGAGCTGGAAACCGGACGCGCCGGTCGAGCGGATCGCCTCACCCGATATTGGGGAGATTGAAATGCGGCTGAATACCGGGCGTGGCGGCAATCATAACGGCGAAGCCTTCGCAATTGCGACTGGCGCTGGAGATTTTGTGGCCGATGCTGGCGGTATCAGGCACATCGCGGAACTTGGCGGACTCGTGGATCGGTATTTCGGCGGCAAGGCGTTGGCACCGGACGCGCGCGACGCGCAGGCAGGACTAGGTTCGATACCCGGGGATTTTGGAGATCGTTAGGTGAAAAGCGCCGAGAAAATGGTAATTGGAGTAGGCCAAACGCGGCGCAAAGTGTATTTTGGATACGCGTTATTGCTGCTGCTCACTCTCTTGCTCCTCTGGCCATTGTCGCTGAATTGGCATCCCTTTTATGTTGCGGACAGCGCGAGCTATCTCCGTGGTGGGGGGACTGGCATCGAGACCGGCATGTTGATGTTGCGTGAATGGTGGCAGGATTTATCCGGATCGTCCGGTGGATCGGCAGCTGTTGCAAACGAGGGATCCAGCGCAGCCGTCGCAGCGGCAGTCGGGCAGGCAGGAGGGACTCGCTCGCTCATCTACAGCCTGCTCGCCTACCTGCTTCGTATGCCTGGTCAAAGTCTTTTGACGCTTGTTGTTTTCCAGGCGGGAGTTGTCGCATTCCTTGTGCTGCTGACTCAAAGGTTGATGGCGCCGGATGCAACCAAGCCGGGGCAGCTTGGCATGATCGCTGCTACGGCGCTCCTCACATCCGCAGGCTGGAGCGCTGCAACGGCGATGCCCGACATATTTGCAGGTGTTGTGCTGTTGGGATCGATCCCATTGACGCTCTATCTGGAACGCCTTGGGATGGCAGAGCGCACTGGTCTCGTTCTATTGATAGCACTGGCGATCACCGCCCATGCCAGCCACCTGCCACTCGCTCTTGCGACTCTCCTGACGGGAGGGGCGATACGCTACCATCTTCGCAGGCCTGGTCGAGCCGAGGCTGTCCGCGATGTATTCTGGATCCTGAGCGCACCAATTTTGGCATTGGCAGCATTGTTTGCGCTGTCCTATGTCGGATTTGGAACTGTGAGCGTTGCTCCGAAGCGCTATCCGATCCTGCTTGCCCGATCGATTTCAGACGGCCCGGGACTCCGATACCTTCAAGAGCATTGCGGAGCGAAAAAATATGCAATTTGCGAGGTATTCGGCACCGACTTTCCCACGCACCCGCGCGAGTTCCTGTGGGGGCGGAACGGCGTTCGCTATCGCGCCACATCTGAACAGATGGAGCGAATTCGTAACGAAGAATGGTCAATTGTGCGAAACGCTGCTGCGGAATATCCGATGCTGCAGCTTGGCAGCTCAGCAAAGAACGTCTTTCGTCAATTCGGCAGCTTTGGGCTCGGCAAGGTCGATTTTAGGGCGGCGCTTGTGGTTGGCCCGAGCGGGCGGGTCGATCTTGTGGACGTTACGGAAGATCGGCCGCGGCTTCGCACGTGGTTCTCGGCTATATTCTATGTCGTGTTTGCTGCAAGTCTGGCGATTCTTGTTCTTGTGAGCCGTCAATTGGCGAATATCGAGCGCGGCGCAGTTCTGCTTGTGGGCGTCGGATTGGTAAGCAACGCCGCAATCTGCGGTGTCCTTTCCGGCGTGTCCGACCGTTATCAGGCGCGCGTCGCTTGGGCGATCCCGCTTCTCGCAATGCTAATCCTGCTGAGAATCCGGAGCGAGCACCGCGCGCGTGAAAGGGAGCTGCAAAAGCGAACTGGCTGATTGCGTTAGAAGCGGCCTCAACGGATCGTTGGCGGCGCGGGAAAAAGAAGGCAAGTTAAGGTATGGCTTCGTCCACCCCTGACGAAGGCCATGAACTCATCAGCGATGTCGGCGAAGGCAATCGACGGCGTTCATTCGGAAAGTATTTGTGGCGGAACCGATCGGGTTACGACTTCGCGCAACGCGAATGCGGTTTCGATCCTCGCAACGCGCGGAAGGGTAGCGATTTCCTGGCGGTGAATGCGTTCATAATCCTCGATCGATTTTGCGATCACGGTGACAAGATAGTCATCGCGGCCAGACATCAGGAGGCAGCGCAGCACGGACGGGCTGGCGGCTACCGCAGCCTCAAACGCGGAGAGTGCCTCGTCGCTCTGGCTGTCGAGGCTGATGGAGACGACGACCGTCGCTGCGTAGCCAAGCTGACGGAGATCGATATCAGCCCGATAGCCCGAAATGATCCCGCTTTCTTCGAGCGCCTTCTGCCGCCTTGCCGACGCGCTGGGAGAAAGGGATGCTGCTTCGGCAAGCTCGAATTGCGTGCTGCGACCATTTGCCACGAGTTGGCGAAGTATTTTACGATCCATGCGATCCAACGCGCGTAAATTCCTCGATAAAATATCAAAACGTGGGTAATATATGCGATATGGGGAAAAAGTACAGAATATTTGCAGAGAAAAATCGACAGAATCCCGCTATCAGGGTCGCTCAAAAACCAGCAAGGATGATCTGTCATGCGCATCGGTGTTCCAACGGAAATCAAGACACATGAATATCGGGTTGGCCTGACGCCTCCCGCAGTTCGCGAGTATGTTGCGCGCGGCCATGAGGTTCTGGTGCAGACAGGCGCCGGGGCCGGCATTACGGCCGACGATGCGGCCTATCGCCAAGCAGGTGCGATGATTGCGGCCAATGCTGCAGACGTGTTCGCCAAGGCCGACATGATTGTGAAGGTCAAGGAACCCCAGCCGTCGGAATGGGTGATGCTGCGCGAAGGCCAGATTCTCTTCACCTATCTTCATCTTGCTCCCGATCCCGATCAGACCAAGGGATTGATTGCGTCGGGCTGCACGGCTGTTGCCTATGAAACCATCACGGACGAGACGGGCGGCCTGCCGTTGCTGGCACCGATGAGCGAAGTTGCCGGACGCCTGTCGATCGAGGCCGCCGGCCTGGCACTCCGCCGATCCAATGGCGGTTCAGGCGTTTTGCTCGGCGGTGTTCCAGGCGTACAGGCGGGCCGCGTCGTCGTTATTGGCGGCGGCGTTGTCGGCACGCATGCTGCGCGAATGGCGGTCGGCCTTGGCGCCGAAGTCACGATCATTGACCGGTCCATTCCACGCCTGCGCCAATTGGACGACATGTTCCAGGGGCGGGTGCGCACCCGTTTTTCCACGACGGACTCCATAGAAGCGGAAATTGCGATGGCTGATGCCGTGATCGGCGCTGTCCTCGTCGCCGGCGCGAGTGCACCAAAGCTCGTAACCCGCAAGATGTTGGGGCTGATGAAACCTCACTCGGTTCTGGTCGATGTCGCAATCGATCAGGGTGGCTGTTTTGAAATGAGCAAGCCGACAACCCATTCCGATCCGACGTTCGAGGTTGATGGCATTATTCACTATTGCGTGGCGAACATGCCGGGCGCCGTCCCGCAGACCTCCAGCCATGCGCTCAATAATGCGACACTTCCGTTCGGACTTTCGCTTGCCAACAAGGGACTCGACGCGATCCGCAACAATGCCGGATTGATGGCCGGTCTTAATGTGCATAAGGGCATCGTGACCAACCAGGCCGTTGCGGAGAGCCTTGGGATTGCTTTCCAGGACGGCCACTCCGTTTTGGGATGATGCACCAAGTCATAAAACTGTTTCAGAGCAATTGTTTCTAATGGTGGCTATTAAAATAGGAAATATTAGACCCTTTGGTAGTCAATCTGATTGCTGGACGGGGTGATTGCCTGACATAGGCGCCCAGAATTCCGATCAAATGGGCGCCGACCAGGGTCGGGAGGGGTCGACGGGGGCAGCGTCTCCGTTGGCATCTTCAGACATACAGCCAGGGACTGTATCGGAAATTGCGCCCAATACAGACGTGGAGAGTGGTGACAGTAATCGGGTCGGCAGCAATGTCGCTGATTCGAACAATGACGGCCTGATAGACAGGCATATAGTAAAAGTAATGTCTCGTCGTGGGAGAGACACGAATCGATTATATTTGGTGTCTTTTGATAATCCAAGTAAACAACACGCGTGGGTGCAGCCGTCTAGGGTCAGGGCTGAGTTGTTGCATGAATTTTTTGTGGAGGAAGCAGATAAAACACAAAAGAAAAAACGATTTTTAGCACAGGCTAGAGAAATTAAATTGTCTCATAGCTATTATACGAGATCTAAAGCGCACATGACGTAATTAAGTTTCTACATTTTTGTATATATATATATATAAATGCATGTGTATATGTGTATATATAATTATATAAATAGGAATATAGATGGCGTGTTGAGCAGATAGATTTCTAGAGTTATTTGGTGCGTGATGGCATCATAATCTTGCACCATTGCCAAGTGTATATTGTTGACTTCAGTTAATGACGTCGTTAGCGAAGCAGAGATGTTCTTATCGATGATTGAGCGTTTCAGTGGTGTTTCATGGTATTAACATATTAAAACCAAATCATTAGCCTGCCTAGGCTAGTGTCAAGTTTGCAGAGACAGAGACGTCATTATTGCAGGATTGAGAATATTGAGGGGTGGTTTATAATAATTGCACCAAATTTGTCGCTTTATCAGCATGCTTTGTCTGACAGAGTTGCTAGTAGTGTCAAAGTGGTGTTGGAT
>JANNLW010000324.1:0-2334 GCA_031397145.1 Sphingomonadales bacterium
CACCCCCGTCTCCTGCACCGCCTTTGTGCCCGGCGCCGTCCTGCAGGAGAAAGGCCCCAAAGCCCCTGCAGGGTGATGACGGAGCACTCTCCGCCCGGCCCGGACGCGTTCGCACGATGACAAGGCGCAAAGGTCGCATCCTTGAGGAAGCGACAGACGCCAGCCGCTTTCGCACCACGTGCTGCTGCACAGGGTCCAGGAACCCCATCCAGCTGTCCCGTCCCCCTCTCCTTGCGACCTGGACGCGCCGATCGAGTGACCCAAGCCAGCTCGCACCCCAAATCCTATTACGCAAGAAGAAAGAACAGACAGGGGAATAAAGAGGAGACTGGATGGATCAATTATTTGCATGCTGGAACGAAAGCCTGTCCTTCGCCGACGTGGACTGCGTCCCTTCGGTGATCGGCTTAGGATAAACAAAAGCGGAGCTTCGAACGCAAATTTCCGTCAGACGATTCTTGCAGAGAGGCCAGCGCCCCGATTCGGAAAGAAACGCCCGCCGGTGGGTTTTCCACCGACGGGCGCACTTTCCTCCCCAGGAACTATTGGCCTATTTCGGCATGGCACTGCCGAGGCGATGGTAGAGACGCGAGAACTTGATTGATTCCGGCTTGTCCGCCACCACTGTGAGATAGTGGGCGACGGCTTCGCGCAGCAGTTCAAAATCCTCGTTTGAAAGGACGGCGCGGGAACGGGCTGGCTCTGGCATTTTCGAGACTCCCCTTGATTAGCCGAACTGGTTCATCGTGTTATGCGTGCCACCGGCCTTGAGCGCGGCTTCACCTGCAAAATACTCCTTGTGATCGTCACCAATGTCGGACCCGGACATGTTCTGGTGCTTCACACAGGCAATGCCCTGACGAATTTCCTGTCGTTGCACTCCAAGGACATAGCCAAGCATGCCAGCCTCTCCGAAATACTCCTTGGCGAGATTGTCGGTCGAGAGTGCCGCTGTGTGATAGGTGGGAAGTGTAATCAGGTGATGGAAAATGCCCGCCCGCTTTGCGCCATCTGCCTGGAAGGTGCGGATGCGCTTGTCGGCCTGTTCAGCAAGCTCGGTTCCGTCATAATCGATGCTCATGAGCTTGGCACGATCATAGGCTGACACATCGAGCCCTTCCGCCTTCATCACATCATAGACCTGCTGGCGGAAGTTGAGCGTCCAGTTGAACGAAGGCGAATTGTTGTAAACCAGCTTGGCGTTCGGGCAGACTTCGCGAATGCGATCCATCATCCCTGCAATCTGTTCGACATGCGGTTTTTCGGTTTCGATCCAGAGCAGGTCTGCTCCGTTCTGGAGTGACGCGATGCTGTCGAGCACGCAGCGATCTTCGCCTGTACCGGGGCGGAACTGGAAAAGGTTCGAAGGCAGGCGCTTGGGCCGCAACATCTTGCCATTCCGGTTGATGATGACATCGCCGTTGCGCGCGGTTGCGGGGTCGATCTCCTCACAATCGAGGAAGCTGTTATACTGGTCACCCAGATCGCCCGGAGCATGGCTGACTGCAATCTGCTTGGTGAGGCCCGCGCCCAGCGAATCCGTTCGTGTGACGATGATTCCATCATCGACACCCAATTCGAGAAAGGCGTAGCGACACGCACGGATCTTCGCGAGGAAATCCTCGTGCGGGACCGTTACTTTGCCATCCTGGTGGCCGCACTGTTTCTCGTCGGATACCTGGTTTTCGATCTGCAACGCACAGGCACCTGCCTCGATCATTTTCTTGGCAAGCAGATAGGTCGCCTCGGCATTGCCGAAGCCGGCGTCGATATCGGCAATGATGGGAACGACATGGGTCTGGAAATTCTCGACCTTGGCAAGAAGTTCACTTTCCTTGACCGTGTCGCCTGCAGTCCGCGCGGCGTCGATCTCACGGAAGAGCAGGTTGAGCTCGCGTGAATCGGCCTGCCGCAGGAAAGTGTAAAGTTCCTCGATCAGAGCAGGCACCGAGGTTTTCTCGTGCATCGATTGATCGGGGAGCGGACCGAATTCGGAGCGCAGCGCCGCGACCATCCAGCCCGACAGATAGAGATATTTGCGCTTCGTCGTGCCGAAATGCTTCTTGATCGAAATCATTTTCTGTTGGGCGATGAACCCGTGCCAGCAGCCCAGGGACTGGGTGTATTTGGACGAGTCAGCGTCATAGGCTGCCATATCCTGGCGCATGATCCTTGCCGTGTAACGCGCAATGTCGAGGCCGGTCAGGAAGCGGTTCTGCAGACGCATCCGCGCAACGGACTCGGCATTGATACCTGTCCATGTGCCGTTCTTGCCGCCAATCAGCTGGCCAACCTGTGCGATATGATCCTGATAGGGCATGATCTGTAAATTCC
>JANNLW010000356.1:0-10305 GCA_031397145.1 Sphingomonadales bacterium
CTCAAACGCTTGGGCGCGACGCAATAATCGGCTATCGGAGTGACCATGAAATATCTTCACACCATGATCCGCGTCAGCGATCCCGCTGCCACAATCGCCTTTTTCGCTTTGCTCGGCCTGAAAGAACTCAGTCGTTTCGACAGCGAGCAGGGACGCTTCACCCTGATCTTCCTTGCGGCGCCCGGCGATGAAGAAGCCCAGGTCGAACTGACGCATAATTGGGATGAGGCCGGCTATGGCGAGGGTCGCAATTTCGGGCATCTGGCCTATCGCGTCGATAATATCTACGAAACCTGCCAACAATTGATGGATGCTGGCGTGACGATCAACCGCCCGCCGCGCGATGGACACATGGCGTTCGTCCGCAGCCCCGACAACATCTCGGTTGAGCTGCTTCAGGACGGGAGCTTGCCGCCGCAAGAACCCTGGGCCTCGATGCCGAATACGGGGCACTGGTAGGATGGCACTGGACGTCGTCCGTATCCCCGTCCTGTCGGACAATTATATCTGGCTTGTCCATGACGCGGACGCAGACGAGACGATGGTTGTTGACCCGGCGGTCGCGGCGCCCGTTCTGGCGGAAGCGGACAGGCGCGGTTGGCGGATCACGCAAATCTGGAACACGCACTGGCATCCTGACCACACCGGTGGCAATGCCGAGATCAAGGCGGCGACCGGCTGCACCATCACTGGGCCGGCCGCCGAATTCGAACGCATCCCGACACTCGACGTCCAGGTGCGTGAAGGGGATCAGGTCAGGTTGGGCAACAGCGTGGCTGCTGTGATCGAGGTGCCCGCACATACAGCAGGGCATATAGCCTATCATTTTGCGACCGAGCAGGCGGCCTTCGTCGGCGACACCTTGTTTGCTATGGGTTGCGGGCGGCTGTTTGAAGGAACGGCGGCGCAGATGTTTGACAATATGGCGAGGCTGGCCACGCTGCCGGATGAAACCATGATCTATTGCGCGCATGAATATACTCAATCCAACGGTCGCTATGCGCTGGTGGCCGAGCCTGAAAACGCCGCTCTCGCAGCGCGGATGGTCGAGGTCGATGCTGCGCGCGCACGGGGTGAGGCAACGGTTCCGACGACAATCGGCCTTGAGCGGCAGACCAATCCTTTCATGCGCGCGAACTCGGCGGAGCAGCTGGCCGAAAGGCGCGCCGCAAAGGATGGATTTCGCGGCTGAATCTGCTATGTCTCAGGATACGGGGGCGTGTTGGAAGGAGTATATCCATGAACAAGGCCTTGATTGTTTTTCCCGTTGCCGCGGTGTTGCTGTGTGGAACGGTATCCGCCTCATCCGTATCGCGCGATGCGCGCTATGCAAAGGAGGATGCCCGGCTTGATAAGGCGCTTGCCGGCAAGGTCGCAGGAAAGCCCGTGAGCTGCATCCGCCTGCGCGATGCGCTGGGCACCGAAAGCTTCGACAATGACAAGGGCACGATCCTGTTCAAGGTTTCGCGCAAACTGGTCTATCGCACCGATACCAATGGCGGCTGCCGGGACATTGGTCGCACGAACGCCCTGATCACGCGCAGCTTCAGTGGCGGCCAGCTCTGCCGTGGCGATATCGCGACAAGCGCCGATCTGACCGCGGGATTTTCGTCAGGCAGCTGCGCGATGAACGATTTCGTTCCGTATCGCGGATCATAGGTGTCCGCCGGATGGTTTCATCCGGTGTCCGCGTCGTTCCGGCAATGGGCGGCGGTTCCAGACTAAGGCCCGCGCGTCCATCTTGCGTTCGATGCGGTCTAGTTGGTGCTATGAAGTACAGCCACGGTGGCCGCAGGAATGGTCACGATTAAGAGACCAGCGCTATTGGTGTTCGCCAAGGTCGTGGTGTAGGCGGCACCACCGGGACCGGCAAAGGTCACGGTGTATGCAGTATGACCCGCACCGGAAATTTCGAGCGTGGACCCCCCCGGCGAATACACGGCGATCACTTCGGATCCATCCGGGTTCTGGAAGTCCAAAGACAGGTCGGAACCAAGCTGTGACGCCACATAACGGGCCCGGGCGCCCGGCTTGATCTCGCGTTGAACGGCAGCAATGCGCGAAAATTGGGTCGTGAAGGCGAGTTGGCCAGTTGGGCTGCGCCAAAGGATATTGGCATCTCCGGACGAAGCTTGAGAGTCTGATTTTTCAGCGGCACCATAAGACTGCCAGGCGCTGGCACCGCCAAACTCCATGTCCTTGAAGAAGTCCTGGATGGTCGCAGCGGTATATTCAAGCATCGCCGTTTCCGCACCAAGCGACGAGGCGCGCTGGCGGATTGCGCTTAGAGCCTGATTGGCGGCCGCTCCATCATACCGGTGATAGGATACCATGTTAACCGCAGCGTTAGCGCCCGATATCGTCCCGATTCCGTCGAGAAAACCAATCGCGCTTCCGGCCGCAGAGGCGGAGGGTGCGATAATCCTGGGATTGATGCCCGCTGCAGCGAGGCGCGATTTGGCGGCAACTATGGCGCGACCGATTGCCGGACCCGACCAGCCGTCACCATTGTCGGGTTCGAGGATGATTTCGAGCGCGTCGGTGTTGATACCATATTTGTCCCTCAGCCGCATGGCGGCCATGGTCACGAGTTCTGCATACTCGTTGGCCGACCCGGAAAATGACAAGGTCCCTTTCAATGCGGTCCAGTTAAAGTCCACGAAGCAGAGATTGACAAACAAGGTCTGATTCCGGCTCGCCAAGCGCGTGCGCATGGGAATCAGAAAATTCTCGACGTAATAGTCAAAAGAAGACCATTTGAAGCCGTTGGTGTTCGCAACCGCAGGATCGGCATTGTCGTTGATCTTCTCGTAATAATGATCACGACCGGTGTTGTAGCTGATCTGTCCTGCGACAAACTGGCTCCAATAATCAACGGGATTCTCGACACCGCTGCGCAGCTCGAGCCGCACGCGTGTAATGCCCGCATCATCGACAAGTCTTTGGACGATGCCATCGCGGCTGTTCAGCCAGGTCGCGTCATAACGGTCGTTCGCCTTGTCGAATTCCCAGAATCTGGCGGTGACTTCCCAGCCGGAAAGCGTTTGGCCTACTCGGTTGCGATCGATCGAGATCCGGGACGTAACGCTCGCGCCACCCGCACCGCCACTCGATGAACCGCCGCCGCCGCCCGCACTCGCGCCGGTTGCCGAACCGCCGCCACACGAGGCCAGAACGGCCGCTGCCCCCATCGTCAAAGCGGTAGTCAGGAATCTTGCAAGAATGGTCATTAAAAATGCCTGTCGGAACAAAGAGCTTGGTTTAGGACGCCCAGGTTTCAAAAACATTACGATGATTCATCGCACAATGCCGCCGCGCGGATTGTCGTCGCCTTGCCAAAGCCCAGCTTTCTCGGGCATGAACCGAATATGATCATCGGGCCGATTGCAACGATTCAAACGATCTCCTGAGGCCTTGGGTTCGGCCGTTTGAGATAGGCAATGGCTCGTCATCACCAAGCCAATTAGTCCGTGTTTCCATCATTTCCGGACCAGCTGGAATGGCCGCAGGATAGCCAAGCGTAAAGACAGCGTATGGCGTGAACCCCTCGGGGATGAGGAGTTCGGCCCGAACATCGTGATCGCCCAGCCACAACATCGGCGATCCGACCCAGCATGTGCCCAGACCGTGCGCAATAGCCGAAATAGTCAGGATCTGCGCCGCTCTGGTGCATTCCTCCAATGCGGTTGGGTTGTCGGACCGGCCTGATATGATGATCAGTGTCGGGGCATTGTAGAATACAGAGAAATCCGGATTCTCCGTCCAGCCATATCCTTCGCGTCGAGGTCGGTTGTCGCGCGCATGGAGCAACGCGCGAGCGCCGTATTCCTCGATACGGGAGAGGCCCCGCACAACATTGAATACCCATGGCTCTGGCGCGCTTGTCGGAGTCCAGGGCGCCCGTGCGGCGTCTTTGATGATCGCTTTTATAAGGGACTTGTCGACCGCTTGGGGCCTATAGTCTCGAATAGATCTGCGGCCCTGTATTGCCTGGATTACGTCCATGTCACATTCCCCGAAGCGCCCACGAATTGGCAGGCTGGTCGTGGCGCACACATCGCGCAGTCGCTTCTAGCCTTTATAAAGGCCGTCAATCCTTTCGCCATAAACCTCACGGATCATATGCCGCCGTATCTTGAGCGAGGGCGTCAGCATTTCATTGTCGATCGTGAAGCTGTCTGGCGTCAGGGTGATGTTGCGCACTTTCTCGGTCGATGAAACCTGCTTGTTCACCCGGTCGACAGCATCCATCACTGCTGAGCGGAAGGCGGGAAGGTCACACAGTGACTTAAGGTCATACGGAATGTCGTTGGCCATCGCCCATTCGACCGCCCATTCGGGATCGGGGACGATCAGAGCGACAAGATGCGGCCTTTTGTCGCCGCTGACCATCGCCTGGACGATTTCCGGCTGGAGCGTCAACATGCCCTCGATCTTTTGGGGTGCGACATTTTCGCCCTTGTCGTTGACGATGATGTCCTTTTTGCGATCGGTGATGCGGATACGGCCCTTCGTGTCGAATTCACCGATATCGCCTGTGTGAAGCCAACCGTCGCGGAGCACCCGCGCCGTTTCCGCCTCGTTGCGCCAATAGCCATGCATGACCAGTTCGCCACGCACCAGAATCTCGCCATCCTCGGCGATCTTCACTTCGACGCCTTTCATGGGCGGGCCGACTGTGTCCATTTTCAGGCCGACTTTGGGCCGATTGCACGAAATGACCGGTCCGGACTCGGTCTGGCCATAGCCCTGGAGCAGAGTCAGGCCGACACTGTGAAAGAAGACGCCAACGTCCGGATTGAGCGGTGCGCCACCCGAAACCAGCGCTTTCATGCGCCCACCGAAGCGCTGCTGGATCTTGGGCCGCAATGTCTTGTCGATAAACAGGTTCATCGGCTTGTCCCAAATCGGGACGCCGCCCTTCATGTCCTTGGCTCCAAGGTTGAGCGCGCGCTTGAGCAGGCCCTGAGCAAATTTTCCCTGTTTCTCGACCGTCTTGAGCATCCGTGCGCGCAGAACTTCGAACAGACGAGGGACGACCACCATGATTGTCGGGCGAACCTCCTCGATATTCGCAGCGAGCTTTTCCAGCCCTTCCGCATAGTAGATCTGCCCGCCCAGCCCGATCGGCAGGAACTGCCCGCCCGAATGCTCATAGGCGTGGCTGAGCGGCAGGAAGGAGAGGAAGACTTCGTCGCCCCAGCCGAAATCGTTGGCAATAATATCCACACAGCCTTCGACATTGAGGAGGATCGCGCCGTGATGCTGCTGCACGCCGCGCGGGGCACCGCCGGTACCGCTGGTGTAGATAATACAGGCCAGATCGTCACGCTTGAAAGCCGTTTCGGCGTTGGCGGCGCAGGCTTTGACATCGACATCGGTTTTGCTGACAAGCGCCGACCAGTCATGAGCCTTTACGCCGGTGGTCTGGCCGACCCGCAAGGGTTCGATCCCGATGATATGCTGTGCACGGGTCGCACGCAGCGCGGCAGGCATCACGGCGGCGGCCAGCTTCTGGGTTGAAACGATGATGGCCGAAGCCCCCGAGTCCTCGATGATATGCTGGTGATCGCGTTCGGCATTGGTCGTGTAGGTCGGTACGGTGATGCACCCGGCAGCCATGATGCCGAGATCGGCAATGCACCATTCGGGACGGTTCTCGGACACAAGCATTACGCGATCGCCAGGCACGAGACCCAGTTCCCCGAGCGAAGCGGCGAGTGAGGCGATCTGCCGCGCGGTTTCGGACCAACTGATCGACTGCCATGCGCCATCGGCCTTGTGCCACAGGAACGGAGCGTCTCCGTTTTCAGCTGCGCGCCGGAAAAAGAGTGTGACGAGATTGGGGAAATGTTCGAATTGCCGCATGCTCACTCCTGTAGTGCAACGCCTTCGCTGCGGGGGTCTGCCGCCCCTTGCCAGCCTGCCGTCGTTCGTTCTGCCGCGTTGGCCTTGCTTGACATTCTGCCGGACACGACCGTCCGGCCAAAGCCGGCAAGCTGACTTTGCATGGCCGATAAAGACGTATCGGGTTCAACCAGAACGGCTTCTCCGGCCATGTAGATATTGGGCACGGCCAATGCATCTTTCGCCGAAAGACCCCAGTCCAGGTGCGCGATAATGGTCTTTGCCACCTGCATGATGATTGTCTTGCCCCCTGCTGCCCCGACCGCGAATATCGCTTTTCCATCCGGGCCATAGACCAGGGTTGGTGACATTGAAGATAGAGGGCGCTTGCCCGCCTCGACGCGGTTCGCAACCGGGGCCCCATTCTTTTCCGGTGCAAAGGTAAAGTCCGTCAGTTCATTGTTAAGGAAATAGCCATTGGCAATCAGCTGACTGCCAAATGGCCCTTCGACAGTGGACGTCATATTGGCAATATCCCCATGTCTGTCGACCGCAACGAAATGGGTGGTTCCTGCCACTTCACCCGAAATCGCGGCGGTGCGTGGTTGAGCGCCAGGGGGGATCCCGGCCTCATAGGCGGGGAGCGATGTTTCAGGCGAAATCAGCGCCGAGCGGCTCGCGATATAGGCCTTATCGAGCAGTCCCGCGACCGGAACCGAAACAAAGCCAGGGTCACCGAGGTATTTTTCGCGATCGGCATAGCCAAGGAACATGGCCTCGGCGATCAGGTGCCAGCTTTGCGGATTATCCTTGCCGAGCGCCTTGAGGTCAAATCGTTCGAGCATGCCGAGAATCTGGAGAACGGTGGTGGCGCCAGAGGATGGCGGGCCAACGCCGCAGAGTTTGTACTGGCGATAGGTGGAGCAGACTGCCGGGCGCTCCACGGCGCGATAGGCTGCAATATCTCGCCTGGTGATGACCGTAGGGTTGCGCTTCGACTGGCCGGTCGCCGAAATGATCGCAGCCGCATTTTGCCCGGAATAGAAGGCCTTGGCACCCTTGGCGGCTAGGGTTCGCAGTAGTGCCGCCAAGGCCGGGTTCCTGACCGTTTCGCCAACCTGTTTTGGCCGCCCATCCTGCCAGTAAATTGCCTGTGCCGCCGGAAAATCGGGCCACAGTCCCTTGAGCTGCGACAGGGTATTCGCAAGCCGCGGGGTCACTTGATATCCATTTTCGGCAAGCCGGATGGCGGGCTGAAACAGCGCCGACCAGCGGACCTTGCCCCATTTGGCCGAAGCCCGCGCGGCCAACGCAATATTTCCTGGAATGCCAACGGAGCGCCCACCCGGCATGGCCTGCAGGAAAGGCAGGGGTTTGCCGTCTTCCTTGAGAAAAAGCTGAGGGCTAGCCGAAGACGGCGCTGTCTCGCGCCCGTCAAGCGTCTCGACCTTGTTGGTGCGGCCATCATTGTGGATCATGAAGCCACCGCCGCCAACGCCAGACGATTGCGGTTCGACCACACTCAGCGCGAGCATCATCGCGATTGCCGCATCGCTGGCAGACCCGCCGTTTCGCAGGATCTCCCGCCCTGCTTCTGCAGCGCGGGGATCAGCGGCAGAAACAACCCCGCCACTGGCGAGGAGGGGGGCAGGAAAGGCAAGGAGGAACAGAAACGCGAAGACGAGCTTTTTCATGGGAAGAGACCCTAGCCCGCTGTGCCGCGACGGCAACCCCTAACGTGCGTCAGTGCCAATCGCTTCGGCGATGGAGGTAAATCCGTCGCGTTCCATCAGTTCTGGAAGTCCCCGTGTAATCTTCCGAGCAAGGCCGGGGCCGTGATAGACCAGCGCCGAATAGAGCTGGACCAGTGACGCACCCGCTTTGATTCGCGTCCAGGCATCGTCTGCGCTTGCAATTCCCCCAGCTGCAATCAGGGGCAGGGCCGCACCGCTGGCACTGCGGAAATCGCGCAACTTTTGCAACGCGAGATGCCCCAACGGTGCCCCGGACAGTCCGCCTGCCTCTGCAGCCTGCGGCGATCTCAGCTGGTTGCGCGAGAGGGTGGTATTTCCGACGATCAATGCATCAATCCGGTTAACCGCAGATTTCACCACGGCATCAATCTCCGCCGGTTCAAGGTCGGGAGCGACTTTGAGGAAAATCGGAGGCCCGTTGGTTGGACGTATCTCGGATATGGCGTCGAGCAGCGCATCAAGCGCATCGCCGCCTTGCAGCTTGCGCAAGCCGGGGGTGTTGGGAGAACTGATGTTGATCGTCAGATAGTCGGCGACAGGTGCCATGGCCGCTACGCCTGACGCATAGTCACCGATGCGGTCTGCAGAATCCTTGTTCGCGCCGATATTGACTCCAACAATCCCTCGTCGCCTGCGTACCGAAAGCCTTTTCAGGACCGCAGCCTGCCCCTTGTTGTTGAATCCCATCCGGTTGATCACGGCTTCGTCCTCGATTAACCGAAATAGCCTGGGTTTGGGATTGCCCGCCTGAGGGAGGGGCGTGATTGTGCCAATTTCAACAGACCCGAAACCCAGTGCAAGCATCGCATCGGGAACTTCGCCATCCTTGTCGAATCCTGCCGCCAAGCCAACCGGAGAGGGAAAGTTGAGACCGGCAAGTTTGATTGATAAGGCTTGATCAAATTGGGGATTAGCCGGCCGGGGCATTAGTTTGAGCAAGTCGATCGTCAATCGATGGGCGCGTTCGGGATCGAGGGCAAAGAAGATCGGTCGGGCAAGGGTAAAAATTGACATGGCCGCGCGCTATCACTCTGGTCTCGACCGGTCAAAACATGGTTAAATTAGTGTGTCGATTCTATCCAATACCGAAGTAATAATTTGCCATAGGAATTTTTGCGCGACCCGAGGGGCTCCCGAAGTGATTCGGGGAACCTTTACCTGATGGCCTGACCAGGCAACTGGTCGGGCCTTTTTTTGTCCGTCCGGGCTGGCCACACGCATAATTTTTGCATGATGGCGATTCCGTTCAATTTTTGCCCATTTTTGCAATCATCTCTGATTTCAACGGCCTACCCGCAAGATGCGACCCGAAGGGTTTCTCTCGCGAGACCCTTTCCTTGTGGCCTGGTGCAATTTTGTGCCGGGCCACTTTTTTTTCCGTGTTGCATGTGCGAAGGAATTAATTCTCAACCAACACGTTCGCCAAGAACGGTTCGTCGGGAACATTGTCGCCAAGAACAAGCAAACGGGGCAACGCACTTGATACAGGTCGACTATCTAGCGCCGCCGCCAGAGTTGTCGGCATTTGTATCAGCATACTATCTGTTTCGTACCGATGCGGCGGTCTTTCATGACATTGAGCGCGCCGATATTGCACAGTTTCGTGTGATCCTCGAAGGCGAGGGGGATGTCATCTTTGGTGATGGCCGTCGCCAGAGCTATTTTCCCGCCAACATCATGGGGCCGAGAACGAAAGCATCGAAGGTCGAGGCGCGCGGGCCGGTCAGGGTCTTTGGCGTCGGGTTGCTACCCGCTGGTTGGGCAGCATTCACGCGGTTGCCGGCGGACAAGCACGTCAATACCGTGATCGATGCAAGCACGCTCCTGGGCCCGGTTGTGCTCGAAAAGGCAGCACTCCTGAAAGATCTGAACTCTCTCGACGAAATGGTGGCGGCGATGATTGATTGGTCGCGTTCCTTTACCGAAGCGGCGGAAAAGGTACCGTACTGGTTCATTCGCGCTGTCGATCAATGGCTCGAATCACGACTTTCGCCCGAGCTTGAGGATCTGGAGGCCGCAACAAATCTGTCGAGACGCCAGATCGAGCGGCTCGCGCGGCAGGTCTATGGCTCACCGCCAAAATTGCTGGTGCGGAAGTATCGCGCTCTCAGGACGGCCAATGCAATCGCTCACGGCAAGGGCGAGTGGCAGGATTTCATCGACGAAGGCTATTATGACCAATCGCACTGCATCCGTGAGATGAAGGAGTTTATCGGCATTACGCCCGGCGCGATTCGCGATCACGTTTCGCCTTTGACCAACCAGACCTTTGATCGCTCCCAACTTTTCGGCCGTATTGCTAACCTGTCGGCGCAAACGTGAAACAGGCTGAGGGGATGGATTGATGGACCTCAGCTTTGCGATGCCGGCGCCTGAACTCGCACCGTTCGTCTCGATCTATTATCGCGTCTTCTTTGACTATCCGCAGATCGAAGATTTCGAGCGGGCTGATGTCGGCTATTTGCGGCTGATGTTCGGCGGACACGGTTTCTACAATTACCCGGGTGGACAAAGGGATCCCGACTGTCCGGTCATGCTGCTCGGTCCTGCAACGACGACTGCCAGTTACAGCATCACAGGCCCGCTCGACAGTTTCGGCTGCGTGTTGCTCCCCGGGTTTTGGGGTGGAATCGTCGATGCCAATGCCAGCGACTATGCAAACCGCGCGCGCGACGGCGTTCCGCTTCTGGGCAACGAGGCGCTC
>JANNLW010000386.1:0-3847 GCA_031397145.1 Sphingomonadales bacterium
TGCCAATGTTGCGAGCCTTCAACATGCGGTGCGCGCCAACGACCCCAAAAACTACGCCGAATTTTCGGATTCGATCAACGAACAGAGTGAGCGGCTGCTTACCATTCGCGGTCTGATGGAACTCAAAAAGGTCGAAGTCCCGCTCGACATCAGCGAAATCGAGCCTGCCAACGAGATCGTCAAACGATTTGCCACCGGCGCGATGAGTTTTGGTTCGATCAGCCGCGAGGCCCATACGACGCTCGCCATTGCGATGAACCGTATCGGTGCCCGCTCCAATACTGGCGAAGGCGGCGAGGAATCTGATCGTTTCTTGCCAATGCCGAACGGCGATTCGATGCGTTCCGCGATCAAGCAGGTCGCCAGCGGTCGCTTTGGCGTGACGACGGAATACCTGGTCAATGCAGACGATATCCAGATCAAGATGGCGCAGGGTGCAAAACCCGGTGAGGGTGGACAGCTTCCCGGTGACAAGGTTGACAAGAATATTGCACGCGTCCGCCATTCCACGCCGGGTGTCGGGCTCATCTCGCCGCCGCCGCATCATGATATTTATTCGATCGAAGATCTGGCGCAACTGATCCACGACCTGAAGAACGTCAATACAGGCGCACGTATTTCAGTGAAACTGGTGTCCGAAGTCGGCGTTGGAACGGTTGCCGCAGGCGTCGCCAAGGCGCGCGCCGATCATGTCACGATTTCCGGCTATGAGGGTGGGACTGGTGCTTCGCCACTGACGTCATTGACCCACGCGGGCTCTCCATGGGAAATCGGCTTGGCAGAAACCCAGCAGACGTTGCTGCTCAATGGCCTGCGTTCGCGCATATCTGTGCAAGTCGATGGCGGGCTGCGTACCGGGCGTGACGTTGCCATCGGTGCGCTGCTCGGTGCAGATGAATTCGGTTTTGCGACCGCGCCCCTGATCGCGGCGGGCTGTATCATGATGCGCAAATGCCATCTGAACACCTGTCCGGTTGGCGTCGCAACACAAGACCCTGTCCTCCGCAAACGGTTCACGGGCCAACCTGAACATGTGATCAACTATTTCTTTTTCGTCGCTGAGGAATTGCGGCAGATCATGGCGGATATGGGTTTTCGCACGATCGACGAGATGATAGGCCGGGTTGACCGGATCAACATGCATCGGGCGCTCGATCACTGGAAGGCGCAGGGCGTTGATCTGACACGGCTGCTTCACCAGATCGCGCTCCCTGCCGGATCTCCACTCCATCAAACGATTGTGCAGAACCATGGTCTGGAAAAGGCCTTGGACCGACATCTGCTATCCATTGCTGCACCGGCTCTCGAACGAGGAGAGGCCGTCCGCTTCGAGCATGAGATCAAGAATGTAAACCGCACAGTTGGTGCAATGTTGTCGGGTGAGGTCGCACGGCGATACGGCCACGAAGGGCTCCCCAATAATACTATCCAGATTGCGTTTACGGGGGTTGCGGGACAGAGCTTCGGTGCGTTCCTGGCTCACGGCATCACGCTGGAACTGACCGGTGATGCCAATGACTATGTCGGCAAGGGATTGTCGGGCGGCCGCGTGATCGTGAAACAGCCGGGCCATGTAAAGCGCAAGCCGACCGAGAACATCATCGTCGGCAATACGGTGCTTTATGGCGCGATCGCGGGTGAAGCCTATTTCAATGGCGTCGCAGGAGAACGCTTTGCCGTGCGCAACTCGGGTGCAGTGGCTGTGGTGGAAGGAACCGGCGATCACGGTTGCGAGTATATGACCGGCGGTGTCGTGGTTGTACTTGGCAATACCGGGCGCAACTTCGCAGCGGGCATGTCCGGCGGAGTGGCCTATGTCTATGACGAAGACGGGCATTTTCGCGAGCGCTGCAACATGGCGATGGTCGATGTCGAACCGATCGTGCCCGATGCCGAAGGAGACGAAGGCACAGGCCGCCCAACCCAACGCGCGATTGACGTGCATGACTTTGGCATGGGCGATATGCTCCGGCATAGTGCCGAACGCCTGCGCATCATGCTCGAACGGCATCACCTCTACACAGGCAGCAAGAGGGCACGGGCCATTCTCGATGATTGGGATGGATCGCTTTCCCGTTTCGTCAAAATCATCCCGCGTGATTACACGCGCGCACTGAAGCAGCTCGAGGCCGAACGCATCGCCGCCGCTTCGGTCGCAGCTGAATAACCGAATTTCCGGAGTAGATTGTGGGCAAGGCAACAGGCTTTCTTGAACTCGAACGCAAGGACAGCAGCTATGGAGACGCCAAAGAGCGGCTGACGCACTACCGTGAGTTTATTGTTCCACTGCCCGAGCAGGCACTGCGCGACCAGGCATCGCGCTGCATGAGCTGCGGAAGTCCCTATTGCCACAATGGCTGTCCGGTGAACAACATCATCCCGGACTGGAACAATCTGGTCTATGAGGGTGACTGGAAGAATGCGCTGGAAATGCTGCATTCGACCAACAATTTTCCGGAATTCACCGGTCGTATCTGTCCGGCGCCGTGCGAAGCAAGTTGCACGCTCAACATCGATGATTCGCCGGTTACGATCAAATCGATCGAGTGTGCCATCGTGGACCGCGGTTGGGAAGAAGGCTGGATTACGCCACAACTGCCGTCACGAAAGACCGGCAAATCCATTGCCGTTGTTGGCTCTGGCCCGGCCGGCATGGCCTGTGCGCAGCAATTGGCGAGAGCCGGGCACAGCGTCACGCTGTTCGAAAAGGCGGACCGCATGGGCGGGTTGCTTCGTTATGGCATCCCGGACTTCAAGATGGAAAAGCATCTGATCAATCGCAGACTTGTGCAGATGGAAGCGGAAGGTGTCGAGTTTCGCACAAGCACTGAAGTTGGCGTCAATGTCTCCGTCGAATCCTTGCGTGCAAATTTCGATGCGATCGTCATGTCAGGCGGAGCAGAAGCTCCACGGACGCTCGATATTCCGGGTTACGAAATGCCGGGCGTGCGTTTGGCGATGGAATTCCTGACCCAGCAAAACAAGCGCAACGCAGGCGATGATGAGCTGCGCGCTGCACCACGCGGCACTTTAACGGCAACCGGAAAACACGTCATTGTCATCGGCGGTGGCGATACCGGTTCTGACTGCGTGGGCACGTCGAACAGGCAAGGTGCGACATCTGTCACGCAGATCGAGATTATGCCCAAGCCACCCGAGAAGGAAAACAAGTCGCTGGTCTGGCCAGACTGGCCGATGAAACTGCGCACATCGTCAAGCCATGAAGAAGGTTGCAGCCGGGACTGGTCGATACTGACAAAACGCGTCGTTGGCACCAATGGCATTGTTGAAGGGCTCGAATGCATTCGTATCGAATGGGTTGATGGACAGATGCGTGAAATCCCCGGCAGCGAGTTCACCTTGAAAGCGGATCTGATCTTCCTCGCAATGGGTTTTGTGGGACCACGCAAGATGGGCTTTGTCGAGCAGACCGAGGTGGTGCTCGATTCGCGCGGAAACGTCGCGGCTAACACGATGGCGTATGGCACCAGCAAGGAGGGAATCTTTGCCTGTGGCGATATGCGACGGGGCCAAAGCCTTGTTGTCTGGGCCATTCGTGAGGGCCGCCAATGCGCGCGCGCCGTCGACATCCACCTGATGGGTGAAAGCGAACTTCCCCGCTAGGGTGTCTGCTTAAGGTTGGGATGATCAAGCTGCGCTTGATCAAGTAAATACAGCCGTCAACATGGACTTAAGTTCACTTGTCCGAGGCGTCGAATTTTCGCATTCCACTGGGCTAAGACGGCTCATGGAAAAGCAAGGCGGAACAGATGGCTGATTATGATAATGGCGAGATCCGGTTTGGGAACAAGGAATATGTTCCACCGAAAGTAGAAGCGGCAATTCG
>JANNLW010000111.1:0-7500 GCA_031397145.1 Sphingomonadales bacterium
TTTCCTTTGCCGGATCGGAAAGCTGGACATTGGCCAGTTCGGCCGCGGGCATCATCGAATCTGCATGCGCCCCTTGTGCGGGGACAGCGAGCAGGAGCAGCAACGCCAACCGCCTCATTTCGCGGCCTCCAAAGCGGACAGAATCTCGGGAATATCGTCCGGACGGATATCACCGATGTGCTGGTGGCGAATGATACCCTTGCCATCGATCACGAATGTCTCCGGTACGCCCGAAGATCCGAGCGAAATCTGGACTTTGCCGACCGTATCCGATCCGATCCGCTGATAGGGATTGCCATTGCGTTCGAGGAAACGCGCAACATCTTCCGGTCTGTCACGGATGGCGATCGCGTCAATCCCGACACCCATCGCGCGCAACTGCATCAGCACAGGCGCTTCAGCGATGCAGGGAATGCACCAGCTCGCAAAGATATTGAGAAGTCTTGGAGAACCTCCTGAAAAACTTGCACTCGTTAGGCCAGATTGACCCTCATGCGCAGGCTCGAGCGCAAATTGGGGAAGCGGCTTGCCGATCATCTTTGATGCTATGACGTGGTCCGATGGCTTGATCAGGCCATAAGCCACGACGCCGAAAAAAAGGACAAAAAGCAAAAGTGGCGACCAGAGAATGGGCCGTTTCATGAGATCGCCCTTCCCCTGCCCTTTTCGCGGCGAAACCGTCCAATCAGCGCAAGGAGTCCGCCAAACGCGATCATCGCCCCGCCGAGCCAGATGAAGGATACAAACGGTTTCCACCACATGCGCAACTGCCAGCGCCCCGTCGGCTCCTGTTTGCCGAGCACGAGATAGAGTTGCCCATCCAGAACCGTATCGATCGCCGCTTCGTTGGTTTCGGTCGGTGGATTCGAGAACATCCGCGATTGCGGCTTGAGGATCAAAGGCCGGCCTGTACCGCGACGTGCTTCCAAAGTGGCCTCAAGCGCTGTCCAGTTCGGCCCCGCCACAGGCTCAAGCTTGGAAAATGTCACGCGATACGGCCCCACATTGTGGGTCTCGCCAACATTCGCCGCGACCAGCGTTTCCCTTATGAAGCCCGTCTCGCTTGCCATGCCGGCGAGGCTGACGGCTACACCAAGATGCGCAACCACCATACCCCACGTAAACAGCGGAGTACGCCGCAGGTTACGGCCCCAGAGCGGCGCAACGCTGCCGATGGCAATTCCGCCCGCCAGCATCAGGCCGAGGAACGGCAGGACGCCAATGTCCGGGGCGGCCAGAACCAGCGCCAGCAAAGAAATCGCCACGACCAACATCGGGATTGCCAGGCGCTGGACCAGCAATTTCCAGCTGTCTTGCCTCCAGCGCAGCAACGGGCCCGATATCATGACCACGACAAGGAACAGGGTAATCGGCCCGGTCGTCGCATTGAAATAGGGCGGGCCGACAGAGAGTTTCTCTCCTGTTATGGCTTCTACCCCCAGCGGATAGAGGGTGCCCACAAAGACAATACCAAGGATCGCAGAAAACAGAAGGTTGTTCGCGACAAGCGCGCCTTCACGGCTGACAAGATCGAACTGGTTGCCTTCGCGCACGGTTCCAATGCGGAGCGCGAACAAGGCCATTGCTCCGCCAACATAGATTGCGAGCAGCGCCAGCAAGAAACTGCCGCGCGTTGGATCCACAGCAAAGCTATGGACGCTCGTGAGAATCCCCGAACGGACGAGGAAAGTGCCAACCATCGACATTGAAAATGCCACGACAGCCAGCATCACGGTCCAGGCTCGAAGGCCATCCCGCGTCGCCAATACGGTCACCGAATGGAGCAGAGCGGTCGTTGCCAGCCAAGGCATCAGCGAGGCATTTTCAACTGGATCCCAGAACCACCAGCCACCCCAGCCCAGTTCGTAATAGGCCCAGTAACTTCCGGCCGTAATCCCGAGCGTCAGGAAAATCCATGCACCCAGAACCCAGGGCCGCATTGCCCGGGCAAATGCCGGGCCAACATCGCGCGTGACCAGAGCGCCAACGGCAAAACTGAAGGCAACCGACATGCCCACATAGCCGAAATAGAGAGTTGGCGGATGAAAGGCGAGGCCGGGATCCTGCAAAAGGGGATTAAGCCCCTGCCCGTCTGCAGCAGCAGGCGTCAGGCGCGTAAACGGGTTTGAGGAGAAAAGCAGGAACGCATAGAAACCGATGCTCAGCGCAGCCTGGGCAGCAAGCGTTGCGATAAGAGTAGCGGGCTTGAGGCTCCGTTCGAACAAGGCAACCGCGGCACCTGCCGCACCAAGGATCATAACCCAGAGCAACATCGAACCTTCGTGATTTCCCCATGTCCCGGCAAATTTGTAGAGCCACGGCTTGGCAGAATGGCTGTTCGCCGCCACCAGCGCTACCGACATGTCAGAGCGCAGGAACAGCCAGACCAGGCTTAAAAAAGAAAAGGTAACGAGAAGGCCCTGCGCGATGGCGATCGAACGCACGCTCGAAAGCTGCTGATCGCGACCCTTGGCGACAACCATCGAGCCAAAGGCAAATTGCAGCAATGCCAGCGCGGCCGCAAGCCACAACAAACCCAATCCGGCCTCGGCAATCATTTGGCGAGCGTTTCGGTTTTGTGCTCGCCACCCGCCATTTGCGGGGGTTTGTAGTTTTCGTCATGCTTGGCAAGGATATTGGTTGCGACGAACATTCCATCCGCTCCAAGTTTTCCTTCCGCGACGACTCCCGAATTTTCCTTGAACAGATCGGGGACAATGCCCTTGAACTGCACCGGGGTCTTGAACGTCCCATCTTCCACGACAAACCGAATTGTCAGACCATCTGCTTCATGGACGATCGACTTGTCTGCAACCATCCCGCCAAGACGGATAGCCGAGTCCGGCGCAGGTCTTGATTTTGCAATGTCGGCCGGAGAATAGAAATAGGCGGCACGGTCACCAAGCGCAGACGCGGCAAGCAATCCAGCACCAATGACCGTGACGAGCGCCGCCAGGGCGAGCATCAGGCGTTGGTGCTTTGGCTTCACAGTTCGTCCGCCTTCGTTTCGGCACGACGCATTGCGACAAAGCTCGTGACAAAGATAATGGCCGTTCCGAGACCTGTCAGGCCATAGGCCGCAATCACGAACGGCCACGGATTCACGATGACGCCAACCTGCGCATGCGCGCTTCAAGCTTTGCCTCCGCAAGATTGGCGCGCATTCGCATCAGCACGATCGCGCCGAACAGCAATGAAAAACCCAAGGTTGTCAGACCGAGTGGCCAGAGCAATTCGGGAGCTATAGTCGATCCGCCAAGCGTTATGCTCGGCCCTTGATGCAGCGATTTCCACCATACGACCGACCTGTTGATGATCGGAATGTTGATCGCGCCAATGATGCCGAAAATCGCTGTAACGCGGCTGACGGAGATTCTTTCATCATCTGCATTCGCCAGCGCGATATACCCGAAATAGAGGAAAAGCAGCACCAGCATGGACGTCATGCGGCCGTCCCATTCCCAGTACGTCCCCCAGGCCGGTCTGCCCCAGAGCGAACCCGTCATCAGGCAAAGCGTAGTGAAAAGTGCACCCGGCACAGCAATGGCGCGTGCGGCGATGCCGGCGAGCGGATGCCTCCAGGCAAGTTGCACAATGCTGGCAACCGCTATCCCGCTCCATCCCGCCATGCCCAACCAGGCGCATGGAACATGGACATACATGATCCGAACGGTCTCGCCTTGCAGATAGTCAGGCGGGGTCAGCAATAGACCGGAATAGACGCCCACGAGAGTGAGAATGACACCCAGCCAAGCGAGTATTGGCGTTAGCGGGCGGGCTATCTTGAGGAATCGGGCCGGGTTAGCAAAGGCGTGCATCGCGGCCGTCCTCTAGCGGATGAAATCGTCCGCGCAAAGGGCAGCTTATCGACCGCGACCAATCAGTCTTTGCGCCATCGCATCGGCAACTTTCGCCGGATTGTCTCCGGTGGCTGCACTACCATCCCACACCGCGTTCAAACGATCGGGAATCGCGGCGATCTTGGCATCTACTACCGAACGATCGCCATTCCCCAGATATTCGACTGCGACATTGATGATTCCACCAGCATTGATCACATAATCAGGCGCATACAGAATGCCGCGTGCTTGCACGCGATCACCGTCGTCAGGTGTTGCAAGCTGGTTGTTGGCACCACCGGCGATGATCGATACCTTGAGTCCGGAGATACTTTCTTCGGTCAGTATTGCGCCGAGCGCACAAGGACAGAAAACATCTGCCTCAGTGTTTTCCTTGAATAATTGTCCAATTTTACATGGAAAACATCTGCCTCAGTGCTCATAATATCGTCCGTTGCAACAATTGCTGCCCCGATTTCGTTAGCGAGGGCGCGCGCATGATCACCGTTTCTATCAGCCAAGGTCAGTTTGGCCCCGGCAGCGGCTGCGCGTCGTGCCAGTCCCCCGCCAACGCTTCCGACACCCTGGATAGCCAGGTGGACACCAGACAGACTATCCCGGCCAAGCGCGCGGTTTACAGCAGCCTGGACTCCAAGGAAGACGCCAGTTGCTGTTGAGGGTCCGGGATCGCCTCCAGCCCCACCCGATTTGGGCGGAAGGCCCGAGACGAAGCGCGTCCCTTTTGAAATCGCGATCATATCGTCGGCGCTCATGCCGACATCCTGAGCGGTTACATATCGCCCGCCTAGTCCGTCGACCGCGCTTGCAAACGCGGTTATCATTGCAGTTGTCTTGGTGCCTTGAGCATCCGCGAGAATAACAGCCTTGCCTCCACCCATCGCCAAGCCTGCCATCGCATTTTTGTAGCTCATCCCACGTGAAAGCCGGAGCGCATCGGTGATGCTCGATTCACGATCAGCGTAGTGCCAGAAGCGGGTTCCTCCGCCAGCAGGTCCGAGGTGAGTGGAATGGATCGCGATGATCGCGGTCAGTCCCGACGTGGCGTCGCGGACGAGATGCAATACTTCATGGTCGTCAAAATCGGGAAGGTCCCAGGGGGCAGTCATCGGGCGGCTCCATTGCGCGTTCGTTTGTTACGAAGATACGCAATAATATTACACAAATCATTTCTCAAGGAAAATGGGGCGACCGACGGGATCCGAACCCGCGACCTCCGGTACCACAAACCGGCGCTCTAACCAACTGAGCTACGATCGCCACAGCAGCGTTTCAGCTGCATGATATATCAGGAATGCGCCCTTAGGAGCGCGGCATGGCGGGCGTCAAGCATGATCAACCGAGCGCGTGCCGGTTGTCAGGACCAGGGGCGATGTTAGTGTGGTTTTCTTCCGGGAGCAAAAGATGGGTCTGCGAACACTATATGTGGTTTTTAGCCTGGCAATGCATTCGGGTTGTATCGGCAGTGTCGTCAAAACGGTCGTGACGGCGCCAATAAAGGCAACTGCTGCAGTCATTGACGCGAGCACGACAAGCCAGGCGGAAGCCGATCGCAATCGTGGCCGAGAAATTCGCAAACAGGAAGAACGCGAAGAAAAGGAGCGCAAACGAAAGGAAAAGAAAGCGCTCAAAACCCTTGAGCGCAATGATCTTTAGTTACCGAATCGCGAGGCCGGGACGGCGGGACTCGACATAAGCGCGTTTGTAGCCCGGCACCGGGGCCGCTTCTGCCTTGTACCGGGCGAGATTCGGATCGATCTCATGATCGAATGTGATGCCGATGCGGTTTGCCGTGGACCAGACCACCTTGCCGCGTACTTCTCCGATATTCTTGAGTCTCGCAGTAACACCCAGACCTTTATCGCGAGGCGCCGTAACGTCGATCATCATGCCACCCGCCGACACATTTCGAACGCGAACCGTATATTGCCGTTGAGAATCGTCAAAAATCACATCTGCTGACAGAAACAGGCTGTCGCGCGATTTTTCGCGCTGAGATTCCGTCGCGTCGTGCTCGTTTTCTTCGGTCGGGTGATTTTCGGGCAGGTCCATGCAATCGGGCGTTACAGACAAAGAGTTGGAAAAACGTAAACACCGCATTGGTGTCAGCCATTATTCGTCGCGAGAAATTTTCTCGTTACGTTCGTGGCGTTCCTGCGCTTCTACTGTCATCGTCGCGATCGGCCGGGCTTCGAGCCGCGCCAGCGAGATTGGCTCTCCAGTCACTTCGCAATAGCCATATTCGCCGTCTTCGATTCGGCGCAATGCTGCGTCAATCTTCGCGATCAGCTTTCGTTGCCGGTCACGGGTGCGAAGCTCCAGCGACCAATCGGTTTCACTGGATGCCCGATCTGTAACGTCTGGTTCACGCAACGATTCGTTTTGCAACGTCACAAGTGTGTCATGTGACTCGCGAAGTATATCGTCTTTCCAACTGGTGAGTTTTGCCCTGAAATAAACGAGCTGCTTCGAGTTCATGAAGGGCTCGGCGTCGTTCGGCCGGTAGTTGCCGTCTAAATGATCACCGCTTGATGAGTCATCCGATCGATCATCGCTCGGTTCATTAAGTGCGGTCGTCATGCTACGCTCTCATCCTCTTACATCCCGGACGGCGATTTCGATAGGCAGCCCGGCGGTCGATGAAGCGCGCCTATAGTGAGGGCGAATGCGACACACAAGCCATCCAGACGAGCGCTTGAATTTCTTGGTGTTGGCGAATGGGTCGACACCCGAATTTTGCGACCCGGCAACCCGATCCGCCAACTCCGGTCATTCGCAAGAATTCAATGGGCGGTTACGGCCTGACGGGATTCAATTTACGGCGCCCGATCAAACAGCCCCCAAATGAGACATTAACCATATTGTTTTGGCGAAGCTCTTGGTTAATCAATCCTGAAACGTGATAATAAGGGTTAATCAGCTTGCAGGGATTTCGGAAGTTCTGCACGTCTCTTGCTAAAGGTTTCAGGTGATCGCGCCTTGGATGGGCTGAGACTGCGATCGTGTTCGTAGGATGGGAAAAACAATATGTCCGTCAAAATGGCTCTCGCAAAACTCTGTGCCTGTGCATGTGGCGGTGCGGTCATTGGCGGCGGTGCGATGCATGCGACGAGCGCGCAACCCAAAACGCACTATGCCAAGACCCATAAGGCCAAGAAGCACGCCCGTCAGCGTTTGGCCCATCGTGCACCGCAGCGCCGGATCGTCAAGCGGATCAAGCGGGTGACGACGACCACGACACAAATGGCGTGCGCGCCTGCAACGGTTTCGTTTGCAAGCCAGGGCGCTCCGATCCCCTACCCTCCTGAAGGACCGATGGTTTCGAGTGGCGGTGGGGGTATTCCTGTCGTGATTGGCGGATCGGGCGGTTTTGGTGGTGGTTTTGGCGGAGGGTTCTTCGTCGGCGGCTTCGGTGGCGGAAGTGGTGGTGGCAGCATCGTCGTTTCTTCAACATCAAGTGGCGGTTCGACATCATCAGGCGGATCCGGCGGATCGTCGAGTTCAACATCATCAGGCGGCTCAGGCGGGTCTTCGACCTCGACCGGGGGCGTCTCCAGCACGTCAGGTGGCGTGAGCAGCACCTCTTCGACCGGCGGGTCCTCAACCTCTACCGGCGGTTCTTCGACCTCCACTGGTGGTTCGT
>JANNLW010000101.1:0-11782 GCA_031397145.1 Sphingomonadales bacterium
CCAAGAAGCGCACCGGCACTGGTCCGGCGAGCCTTGAATCGATGTTCTCGGCGCTGAAAGAGAAGCAGGTTCAGGAATATCCGCTGGTCATCAAGGGCGATGTACAGGGGACCGTCGAAGCAATCGTCGGCAGCCTGGCCAAGATTCCCAACCAGGATATCCGCGCCCGCGTTCTCCATTCGGGGGTTGGCGGGATTACCGAAAGCGACGTGACGCTGGCTCGTGCCTCGGGTGCGCCGATCATCGGCTTCAACGTCCGCGCAAATGCGAAGGCGCGCGAAATTGCCGAAAAGGCCGGGGTCGCGCTCAAATATTATGACGTGATCTACGACCTGCTCGACGATATCCGCGCCGGAATGGCAGGGCAGCTCGGCCCCGAATATTTCGAAACGGTCGTTGGCCGCGCCGAGATCCGCGAAGTCTTCCCGGCTGGCAAGCACGGCAAGGCAGCAGGCCTGCTCGTCACCGACGGCTATATCAAAAAGGCGCTGAGAGCCCGCGTCACCCGCGACGATGTCATCATCTATACCGGGTCCATCGCATCGCTGCGGCGGTTCAAGGACGATGTCGCCGAAGTGCGAGCCGGGCTCGAATGCGGCATCACGCTTGAGGCAACCACCGACATCAAGGCGGGCGACTTCCTCGAAACCTTCGAGGTCGAGGAGCGCGAACGGACGCTGTGAGCGCACACGCCAACGAGACCCGCTCCGTTCGCCTCTTGCGCGTGGGGGAACAGGTTCGCCATGTCCTGTCCGAAATCCTGATGCGCGGGGAAGTGCATGACGATGTGTTGACGAAGCATCCGGTCTCGATCACCGAGGTGCGCATGTCCCCGGATTTGCGGCATGCGACGGTATTCGTGAAGCCGCTGCTCGGTGAGAATGAGGACGCGGTGATCAAGGCGCTGCGCACCAACACCGCCTATCTCCAGCGCGAAGTGGCGGCGCGGGTGCAGCAGAAATATGCAGCGAAGCTGAAGTTCCTGCCCGACGAGAGTTTCGACGAAGGCACGCATATCGACCAGCTTCTCCGGGCGCCCAAAGTGGCACAGGATCTCACCGAGAGCGACTGATGGCCAAGCTGTATTTCTACTATGCGTCTATGAATGCAGGCAAATCGACCACACTGCTTCAATCCAGCTTCAACTATCAGGAGCGCGGCATGGAGACGATGTTGTGGACCGCGGCGATCGACGATCGCTATGATACGGGCGTCATCACTTCGCGCATCGGACTTCAGGCCGAGGCCAACCGGTTTGACCCCAACACCGACTTGCGCAGCGAGATCGAGCAAGAACATGCGAAACGCTCGCTCGCATGCGTCATGGTCGACGAGGCCCAGTTCCTGTCCAAAGACCAGGTGTTCCAGCTCGCCAGCGTGTGCGACGAGCTCAACATCCCCGTTCTCGCCTATGGGCTACGCACGGACTTCCAGGCCGAGCTTTTTCCCGGCAGTGCGCATTTATTGGCGCTTGCCGATACGCTGGTCGAATTGAAGGCGGTCTGTGAATGCGGACGTAAATCGACAATGAACCTTCGTGTTGATGCTCTTGGCAATGCCATCAAGGAAGGTGCGCAGACCGAAGTGGGCGGCAATGACCGTTATGTCGCGTTGTGCCGAAAGCACTTCATGGAGCGGACTCGATGATTGACAGCGCGGCACTCTTCGCACCGATGCGCGATGTCGATATCTATCTCGAGGAACTTGCGGATATGCACCGTGAGGGGCTGCGCGCAGCCTGTGCGGCCGATACCGAAATCTGGCAAATCTATCCCTTCAACATGACAGGCAACGGATTCGATCCCGTGTTCGACGCGATCATGGCAAACCCGAACCGTCGACCATTTGCGTTGATCGTCAATGACACGGTAATCGGCATGTCCGGCTATCTCAATCTTGCGCTCGACCGGCAGGCGCTCGAGATTGGCGGAACGTTTATTTCGCCTGCGACGCGCGGCACCGGGCTTAACGGGCGAATCAAGAAGCTCTTGCTTGACCGAGCGTTTGGATGCGGCATCCGTCGCGTTGAATTCCGGATCGACGAACGTAACGGGCGTTCTCAGAGCGCAGTGATAAAACTCGGTGCTGTCAAGGAAGGCGTTTTGCGCGCGGAACGGATCACGTGGACAGGCCATATCCGCGACACTGCGGTCTTCTCCATCCTCGCCGAGGAATGGGCCAAACACGCCTAGGTCACGCTCCTGTCATGGACTGGGTTTAACCTTGGACATGGTTAAATTGTTGCACTGCACAAAAAATGCTTGCAATTCGCGAATCAGATGCTTATTGTGCACTGCAACATAAGACTGATGGAGACCAAACGTGGCAACTGTTCCCGCCGTAAAGGCACAAGAAATTGAAACCAAGGCTGCAGCCCAGACGGTTGTTGCTGTTCCCGTGATTGAACCCAAGCCCGTCGTTGCACCGGTTGTCGTCGCTCCCGCCATCGCTCCTGTCGCTGCGGCAAGCGCGATTACAGCCAAAGCAGAAGCGAAGCCGGCCGCAAAGTCGGTCGCTTCGGATCCAAAGATTGCCGCCAAGGCTGCCCCGAAGCGGGTCGCCAAGGCCAAGAAACCAATGGCCGCCAAGGTCATCAAACCCCGCGCTGTTAAACCAAAAGCGGCTACTGTTGCCGCATCAAAAGGAAAAAAGACCATGACTGATACTGTAAAGAATGTCGCTGCTGACGTCAGCGAAAAGGCCACCGAAGTGTTCAAGGACATGAACACCCGCGCCAAGGCTGCTTTTGAAAAGGCCGGTTCGTTTGCCAAGGATTCGACTGAATTCAACAAAGCGAACGTCGAAGCGCTTGTCGAATCCGCCAAAATTGCCGCGAAGGGCATGCAAACTGCTGCTCAGAACGCTGCAGACTTCGGCCGCAAGAATTTCGAAGCAACCAGCACGATGGTGAAGGCGGCAGCAGCCGTGAAGTCGCCAACCGACCTGTTCAAGCTGCAGGGCGATTTCGCGCGCAGCCAGTTCGATGGCATTGTTGCTGAAATGTCGAAGTCGAGCGAGTTCACCCTCAAGCTGGTTGGCGAAATCTTCCAGCCGATCCAGAGCCGCTATGCGGTTGCTGCCGAGGAAATGAAGACCCGCTTGGCTGCCTAACAGCGTCCAAACTGATATGGAGAACGGTCGTCCCGGATTATCGGGGCGACCGTTTTTCGTTTAGGACGATTCGTCGCTTCTGCATCTTGCCCTTGGCCGTCCCAAGCCATATCTTTGCACCGATGATTGATGATCGCACACTGATTCAGGCAATGGCCGAACGTCGCGATGGCGATGAAGGCACGGGGCTTGGTGTCGCCACACGAACGCGCACCAAGACCAAAAAGCCAACGCCGTACAAGGTGCTGATGCTTAATGACGATTATACGCCGATGGAATTTGTCGTCCTGTGCCTCCAGCGCTTCTTTCGGATGAACATGGAGGATGCGACTCGCGTCATGCTCCACGTTCACCAGAAGGGTGTTGGGGTCTGTGGTATCTTTTCCTATGAGGTCGCTGAAACCAAGGTTACGCAAGTGATCGACTTTGCCCGGCAGAACCAGCATCCCCTGCAATGCACGCTTGAAAAGGCGTGATCCGCTCTCCTGCGGCCATCATTGTCGGGGCGGGCGATGCAACCGGAGGGGCGATCGCCAGGGCCTTCGCCGCTGAAGGGCTGACCGCTTGCGTCAATCGACGATCACGCAATTCCGAACAGCTTGAGGCGCTTGCCCAATCCATTCGCGATCAGGGGCACAACGCCCGCGCCTTTCCCGGTGACGCGCGCGAGGAAGCCGATATGGTCGCGCTGTTCGAACAGGTTGAAGCCGAAGTCGGTCCGGTTGAAGTCGCCGTGTTCAATATCGGCGCAAATGTAAATTTCCCGATCGTCGAAACGACCGTCCGGGTCTACCAGAAGGTATGGGAAATGGGCTGCCTCGGCGGCTTCCTCATGGGCCGCGAAGCGGCTCGGCACATGATCCCGCGCGGACGGGGCACAATCCTGTTTACAGGTGCTACAGCAAGCCTGCGCGGCGGATCGGGCTTTGCGGCCTTCTCGGGTGCCAAGGCGGCGTTGCGGATGTTGGCCCAGTCGATGGCGCGCGAGCTTGGGCCAAAAGGCATCCATGTTGCCCACACCGTGATCGATGGGGCGATTGACACGGCATTCATCAAGGGCCGCCATCCCGCGTTCGACGAAGCCAAGGCTGCCGACCTGATCCTTTCTCCCGAAGCCATCGCTGCCAATTATGTCATGCTGCACAAACAGCCGAAAAGCGCCTGGACGCATGAGCTTGATCTTCGCCCATGGGGAGAGAATTGGTGAGTGGGAGTTTTGACTTTCTCTTCGATATTGGCGGTCCAAACGGCTATCTGACCCACCGTGTCCTTCCCGACTTCTGCGCGCGGACAGGTGCCGTCGCGAACTATGTCCCGGTGCTGCTCGGCGGGCTGATGAAAGCGACGGGCAACCGGCCGCCTTGGGCGGTCTACGCCGATGTCCCCGCAAAGCTTGCCTATGACAGGCTCGAATTTCAGCGTTTCATCGACGCCCATGGCCTGACCCGTTTCAAGATGAATTCACACTTTCCGATCAACACCTTGCCAATCATGCGCGCTCTGGTCGCGGCGAAGCGCGAAGGCGTGTTCATGCAGGCTGTTGAAACGATGATGGTCGCGATGTGGGAGGATGGCCTCAACCTCTCAATCACCGACGTGACTATTGAGGTGTTCGACAAGGCCGGGCTCGATGGCACACATCTCATGGCACTTTCGAATGACGAATCGATAAAGGCCGAGCTTGTCACCAATACTGAAAACGCGGTTGCACGAGGGGCCTTCGGTATCCCCACCTTTTTTGTCGGAGACGATATGTGGTTCGGCAAGGAGCGTCTCGCGCAAGTCGAACAAGCACTAGCGTTGCGATCGCGTTAGTTTGGTTATCTGCTAACGATACCACGAGTCCGTAGAGTCCTACGCTGCATTTGGTCGGGCTGAAGGCATCGAGCAAGGTACCGATGCGCCGCCATGTTACTTCATGTGATTGCTCAGCGGCTTTGCTCATGATCGGTCGGCGTCACTTGCCGGGCGCCTCTCACCCGATCGGCCCCGGCTTTAACGTGTCCACCAGCCGAAACCCGATATGGTCCGTTCCCAGCCCGCGTTCCTGGAACTGGCGCGCGGCTGGACGGTATCGGGCGCAGTAGTTGGCGGCGCAGAGGTAGGACCCGCCCTTGATGACGTTGACCGGTTCGCTCGCATCGGCGCGTGATCCGGCCGCGCTTGTCCATTCCCAGACATTGCCGATCATATCGTACAATCCCAAACCATTTGGTTTGAAACAACCGACCGGCGCGCGGTTGATATAGCCGTCAGTGTTCAGGTTCCTGACCGGGAAGGTGCCCTGATAATAGTTTGCTTGTGGCTTGCCTGCTGCGTCCACCGGTTCCGGCACCGATGTCGCGCCAGCGCGCGCGGCATATTCCCATTGCTCTTCGCTCGGCAATTGCTTGCCGACCCATTTTGCATAGGCCACTGCGTCCTGGTACGCGATCTGGACGACAGGCTCCCGCTCATGTCCGGCAATTGATTCCTTCGCTCCGGACGGATGCCGCCATTGCGCGCCCGTTTCCCAGCGCCACCAGCGCGTGTCCTGCTGCGTCGGTACGCTGAACACTGCGGAACCCGGCGCCAGCATCTCCGGCGGGGCGCCGGGCAAAGCGGGCGGTTTGCGTTCGGCCATTGTCGTGTAACCGGTCGCCTTCACGAAAGTTGCAAATTCGGCATTGGTCACTTCATGGGCATCCATCCAGAAGCCTTTTACAAGGACTGTGCGCGCCGGACCTTCTTCGGGGTAGCGTGGATCTTCGCCCATCGTGAAGGGGCCGCCGGTCACCCAGATCATGGGGTTGTCAGCGAGGCCTGTACACGCCTTCATGGCCTCGGGCGACTTGGTTGGAGAACAGGATGCCAGCGCCAAAATCGTCATTAGCACCAAAAGGCGCCGCATCAGAACGGGGTTTGCGGCATCAGTGGCCGGTCCGTTCACAATGACATGCTGGGGCGCTGGGCCATTCTTGCTCTCCAAGCGAGCAGGTGGGCCTGATCCTCGTTCGGGGTTACGCGGACAGCGCGGGCGAAATCGATCGCGACAACCGCCGTGATGTCGGCAAGGCTGAAGCGATCGGTTGCAACAAATTCCCTCGCATCCAATCGCGTGTTGAGCATGTCAAAGAACGTCGCGAGCCGCGCCATTCCGCGCTCGGCCAAAGCGGGGATCTGCGGATAATTGTTCGGCCCCGGCAACGCGCGGCCTATCATCGCCGGATTGCTGTTCCTGAGGGCTTCGGCAATGGGCATCAAGCCATCGCTCTCGATCCTCGAATTCCAGCTTGCGATCTCGGCCTTTTCGAGCGGGCTTGTGCCGAGCAGCGGAGGATCCGGAACGATGGCCTCGGCCCAGACGGCGATTCCGGCATTGTCGGTCAAGACCGTCCCGTCATCGAGCCGGAGGGCCGGTATTGTGCAATTCGGGTTGATTGCGCGATAGGCACCGCCCATTTGCTCGGCCGTCATCATGTCGATGATCACAGTCTCATGCGCGATGGATTTTTCCGCCAGCAGGATACGCGCGCGGCGGGGGCTGGGGGCTTTGGGAAAATCGTACAGGGTTATCACGGGAAATCCCTCCTCAAGACTCTGGCAGGCGCGCCATTGCGTCGTCGAGCAGGCGACGGACAACGGCGCTGGCGTCTTCAACCGCCAGTTCCTGATCATGGCGCAACAACCGCCATGTCTGGAAACTGAGAATCACATCCAGCCCCCGCACCGCCGTGAAGTCGGCCTTTACTGACGGGGGAAGTTGCGCCTCGACAGTGCTGCTTTCCAGTTGCAGCATGCGTCGATAATCCTGCATCAGGAACGCCGATTGAAAACGTTTGAGATTGGCAGAGATACGGTAGGGAAGGATCGTCTCGAAAACCGTCGCCCGCCGGTCTGCGATATCGGCCATCCTTTCCTTCCATGTTGCGCCGACCGGCACCTGGAGGACTATCGGCAAAACCCGTGACTCGATCGCCTCGCCCATCTCCCTGTAAAGAGCGTCCATATCGTCAAAGTGGCGGAACACCGACCTGAGACCGACGCCTGCCACTTCGGCCACACGTGCTGCACTGGGCGATACGTCACCCTTGCCAACCAGTTCGAGCATCGCCGCGACGATCCTCGCGCGGCTCGATCGGCTTCGCTCGCGCCGACCATCGGTCAACGGAGTGTCACGCGTCGGGACGATGGATGCGATGGTGGAATTCATGGCCGATAACCTTGCTGCAAAGGGGCATCAAGGCAAGCGCTTTCCGCCATCATTGTCGGCGGCGACGATTGGTCATCCGAGGCCAATCTCGACGTGGACAAAAAGGGCAACGCAGCTATCGGTCCATTTCGTACACTGGTACACGATGTCCAATCTGGCTCTGCAATCGAGCCGTCGTCAATCGGAAAGGCTTCACCGATGAGCAAACCCAAACTGTTCGGCATTTCCAGCTCTCGTGCCTTGCGCGCGATCTGGGGCATTGAGGAAACCGGAATAGAATATGAGCATGTGCCGGTTACCTATGGTGCGGATTCAAAGGAAGGGGACTATCTTGCGGTCAATCCCAATGGACGCATCCCGGCCCTGATCGACGGTGATCTGCACCTGTTCGAATCCATGGCAATCAACCTTTATCTGGCCAAGCGCTATGGAGGGTCGCTCTACCCCTCAAGCGCCGCTGACGAAGCCATTGCCTGGCAGTGGAGCGTTTGGGCAATCAGCGAAATTGAGCCTTTGCAGATGCAGATTGTTATCCAGAAGGTTTTCACACCCGCCGACAAGCGAAATCCAAAGGTGATCGAAGGTGCCACGAACAGCCTGCAACGGCCGCTCAAGGTCTTGGACGCGGCGTTGAACGGGCGCGATTGGCTGGTGGGCGAGGCATTCTCGGTGGCCGATTTGAACGTGGCGGCGGTGATGCACTTGATGAAGATGATTGGCTTCAACTATTCCGGGCATGCCAACGTGCAGCGATGGGCAGACGCGTGCTACGCGCGGCCAGCGCTGGCGAGGGCGCTTGCCAAGCACTGATTGACGTCCGCCCAAACGTCTCTAAGCAACTTCGACGAGATTTTTCGTCAGGATGCATCAGGCATCTTGGCCAGTTTGGAGATTGATACGTGAGTGACACAGAACCCTATACGCCGCCCAAGGTCTGGGCCTGGGACAAGGAAAACGGCGGAAGGTTTGCCAACATCAACCGTCCGATTGCCGGTTCAACCCATGAAAAAGACCTCCCTGTAGGACGGCATCCGTTGCAGCTCTATTCACTCGCCACACCCAACGGGGTCAAGGTCACGGTGATGCTCGAAGAACTCCTGGCACTCGGCCATTCCGGCGCTGAGTATGACGCATGGCTGGTCAGAATCCAGGAAGGCGATCAGTTTGGTAGCGGGTTTGTGGCCGCCAATCCGAATTCGAAGATACCCGCGCTCATGGATCACAGCACAGCAACACCGACGCGCGTTTTTGAATCTGGCGCAATCCTGTTGTACCTTGCCGAGAAATTCGGTGTGTATTTGCCGACCGATCCGGTGAAGCGCACCGAATGCCTGTCTTGGCTGTTCTGGCAAATGGGCAGCGCGCCTTACCTTGGCGGCGGGTTCGGGCATTTTTATGCCTATGCGCCCGTCAAGATCGAATATTGCATCGATCGTTTTGCAATGGAGGTAAAGCGACAGCTTGACGTGCTTGACCGCCATCTCGCCGATCACGAATATATGGCGGGCGATGAATATTCGATTGCCGACATCGCCATTTGGCCCTGGTATGGAGCGGTGGTTGCAAACGCGGTCTATGACGCTGCCGAATTTCTCGACGCGCAATCCTACTCCAACCTCGTCAGATGGACGCAGAAAATTGCTGCGCGGCCTGCTGTACAACGCGGGCGTCGCGTAAACCGGGCATGGGGACCCGAGGACCAACAAATCCTGGAACGCCACGACGCGCAGGATTTCGAAGTCATTGCCTTGCCCGTCTGAAACCTTCAATTCGATAGGCTGGAAGGTTGGCGACGAGACATAACAGGCAGGGATGGGGGCCGATCGCCTCGTCGCACTGCTTCGCCATGACCGATCAGGTCGGATCAAGCCTGCGGCCTTCGACCGGCGCACCGATCATTTCGGCGAACGCCTGAAAGAAAGAGTTTCTTTGATGAAACTCGGCCGAACCGTCCGTCAGGATCGCTATTAGGGTGCGCGTCTGAACCCGGAGAAATACCCCATCACAAACGAGGCCACAAGAGCCATCTGGACCTTGTGAGACTCATCGTGCCAACCAAAAACCTGACGTCCAAAAACAAACAGGGCAATAAATAGGGCGATCGCGACAATGTTCATCATATCTCTCCAAAGCCTGCGACATGGCAATGAGTGAACCTCGGGGAGATTATGCTCCTTTATGGCTAAGGAAAGATGAATCTTGCCCTGAGACGAGCGCGTGAGTATCGGGCTGGCGAGTTCGTTCGCCGGGTCGGTGGCCGTGTCGGCGTCGCGCTCGGCCAGGGTCTGGCCGGTAGTGAGGTCCAGCAGGATGTACTGGCGTGCGGCGATTTCGGGCGGCTGCAGGGCTTGCGCCGAGGCGACGTTGGAAAACAGCAGCGCGGTCGCGGCGAGAGTGCAAGCAAAAAGTCTGTTCATCGATTCGCAGTCAAAAAAGGAGAGGAGGCTCAGCCGGCCGGCGCCGACAGGTGGCGCACCACCAGCGACTTCAGCAGACTCAAGTGGCCGTGAAAGAAATGGCCGACCCCCGGCACCACCACCACCGGCAGGGCTTGCGGCCGGGCCCAATCGAGGGTGGCGGCCAGTGGCACGACATCATCGGCCTCGCCGTGGATGACCAATGTGTCGGCGGGTACGGGCGCCACCGGGAAGTTCGCCGTCGCCGGCCCGACCAGCACCAGGCGCTCGGGCCGTAACGCCGCCGCCACCTGCGATGCGACATAGCCGCCGAAGGAAAAGCCGGCCAGCGCCAAGGGCTGACCGGGCTCGCGCAGCGCGGCGGTCACCGCCAGCGCATCGTCGATTTCGCCACGGCCCTCGTCCCACGCGCCGGCCGAGGCGCCGATGCCGCGAAAGTTGAAGCGCACCGCACGCCAGCCGCATTGCACGAAGGCGCGGGCCAGCGTGGCGACGACTTTGTTGTCCATCGTGCCGCCGAACTGCGGGTGCGGGTGGCAGACGATGGCCGTGCCGTGCGCGGCGCCCTCAGGGCTGTCGATCGCGCACTGCAACCCGCCGGCAGGGCCGGCGACCGTGCGCCGCTCGGTGCGTGAATTCACGTCAGATCGAAGTCTCGGGCCAGCGCCGGGCCGCCCCAAGCCTGTCCTGAGCTTGGTCGAAGGGCGGCCCGAGCTCCCAAGGGCCACGCAGGGGCCCCTACTGGGCCCTGGGGGCGCGAGCGAAGCGAGTGTGGGGCCGTCATGTCAGTGGCCTATGTCAGGCGACAGCAACAAGCGCTCGACGGGCTGGCCGCCGAGCAGATGCGAATCGACGATCTCGTCGATGTCGCTCTGATCGACATAGTGGTACCAGACGGCTTCGGGATAGACCACCGCCACCGGCCCGCCGGCGCAGCGGTCGAGGCAACCGGCCTTGTTCACGCGCACGCCGCCGGGGCCGTTGAGGCCGGCCGCCTTGACGCGCGATTTGCAGTGATCGAAACCGGCCTGCGCATCCTGCTGGCTGCAGCAGGCTTCACCGTTCGTGCGCTCGTTGAGACAGAAAAAAATGTGTCGCTGGTAGTAGCTCGAATCCATGTCGCGATTGTAGGTGGCGTGCCAGCCGCGCTCACTCGTCGCCGCTGCGCGCCAGCCGCGTCAAGAGCCAGGCCATCGCCGCGTATGGCCAGAGCAAGCCGATCCACTGCGCCAGGCCGTGAAAGCGAATGAACTGGCCCCGCTCCCAGCCCTGCAAGCTGGCGGCGTAGTAGGGATCGGCGGGTGCTTGAGCCACCAACACCACCAGCGCGGTCAGTGCCGCCAAGCCCAGTGCGGCTGCCAGGCGCTGGCCGGCCGCGATCGACGCCAGGGCCAGCAAGGCGCCCAGGGCCAAGGCCCATGAACTCGTCGGCGACCACCAGGCCAGCGCGTGCGCGGGGCCGAAATTGAGCGCCGTCGAGAGTGTGCTCACAGCCGGCCCCAGCAAGCTTGCGCCAGCCGCGAGCGCCAATCGGTGCCGGCCGGCACGCGTCGTCGCATAGGCCACCAGGCAAGGCGCCAGCAGCCCCAGGGCCGTCGCCAGGCCTTCGCGGGCGCGCGACAACGGCGGCACGTCGCCGCCGCCGGCGTCGAACCAGCTCGCCACATCGAGGGCCCACGGCGTGCCGGCAAAGACCACCTCGACCAGCATCCGCAGCTCGCCCCAGATCTGGCCCAGACCGAGCGGCACGGGGGTCGGAAACAAGAGCCCGACGGGCCACAGCAGCAGCAGCACCAAAGCGCCGGCGCTGCGCCGCACAAACCAGCGCTGGCGCAGCTCATGCCAACGATCGACCCAGCCCAACGCCAACAAGGCGCTGGCCAGGCTGGCGCCGATCGCGGCGCCGACGACATTGAAGGCGCAGTCCTTCAGCGAGGGCACGCGCGTGGGCAGGAAGTTCTGCGTCAGCTCGACCGTGATCGACAGCCCAGCGCTGGCCAGCAGCGCCACAGCCCAGGCCGCCGCCAAGCCGCCGCCACTGCGCAGCACGGCCAGCGTCAGC
>JANNLW010000051.1:0-1201 GCA_031397145.1 Sphingomonadales bacterium
GACACCCAAGCGTGACGCAAAGGAAAGCTTCTATTTGCTGGGTGAAACACTCGCCCCGATGCTTACGAACGACATGGGCTCGGCCGTCGAAATCTTCGATACCAGCGGCCCTACCGGTGGAGGTCCGCCGACGCACAAACATGCGTGGGAAGAGATTTACGTGGTCACCAAAGGCGTGCTCGACGTCACCGTGAACGGCAATACCACGCGTCTTGGGCCCGGAGGCTTTGCGCATGTGCCTGCCAATACACCGCACAGTTATCATACCGTTGAGGACGCGGAGTTTCTCACCATCGTTACCAAGGGAAACGCCTCAAGGTTTTTCCGCCAGGTTTCGAACGAAGTGTCCATGAATCCGCCGGACTTTCCGGCCATTGTACGTATAGGCGACATCCACGGCGTCGAATTTCTCCCTTCAACATGACGTCGACCCGCCGATACGTCAGTGCAAAACGTGAGGCACAGGCAGCGGCGACGCGCGAAGCCATCCTCAGCGCGTTCGCCGAACAACTGTCCCAGCCCGGTCGCGATAAGCTTTCGCCCGGCGAGGCCGCGTTGCGCGCGGGTGTCAGCCTGCGCACCGTGCACTTCCATTTCCCAAACGAGGACAGCCAGATCCTCGCGCTCAGCGACTGGTTCGACCGGATGTTCTATCCAGACGGTGTCGTGCTCGCTTCTGGCCCCGACGACCTCCCACGTTACTTCCGCGACATCCATGCCATGGCGCTGCAGCATCCGCTCACCCGCGTTATAGTGGGGAGCAGGAGCGGCGTGTGGAACAAGGTGCGCCAGCGCCGCCGGGTCAAACGCCTCGACGCTATTCGCAAGGCGGTGAAGACGATTGGCGCTCCTCCGAAAGCCACCGCCGACGCCACGGCAATGTTACTGAGTCTTTCAGGCGCAGACGCTTCTTGGCCGCTCCACGACTACGGTCTTCCGCTAAATCGCATCCCGGTCGTGATTGCCAACACAGTCGCTTTGATCGTCGCGCAGCTTACTGATCAGGCAAAGAACGTATCCCACAAATCTTCAAAGGCGGGTCGCTGAGCAACCGCAATGTCGTCGTTGGCGGCCATTGCAGTGCAAATAATTGATCCAGCCAGTCTTCTCTTTATCCCCCTTTCTGTTCTTTCTTCTTGCGTAATAGGATTTGGGGTGCGAGCTGGCTTGGGTCACTCGATCGGCGCGTCCAGGTCGCAAG
>JANNLW010000082.1:0-3805 GCA_031397145.1 Sphingomonadales bacterium
CGCCACGCAGCACGTGGTGGGCGGGTTGCTCGACGGCCTGAACATCGACACGCTGATGAGCCATCTTGTCTCCGCTGATGAGGACGTACCGCGCAACGAACAGCAACGGAAGGCTTTTGCGGCCTTGGCGGGCAAGACGGGCGCGAAGCGGATGAGCCTCGCCAATGCTGCAAAAGCCGTCCGTTGCTGTTCGTTGCGCGGTACGTCCTCATCAGCGGAGACAAGATGGCTCATCAGCGTGTCGATGTTCAGGCCGTCGAGCAACCCGCCCACCACGTGCTGCGTGGCGAGGCCAAGCCGGTTCATGCCTGTATCGACCATCACGTCGCAAGGGGCGTCGCCTGCATCGCGCCAGCGCTTGACCTGCTCCACCGTGTTGAGTGTCGGGCGTGCAAGCGATGCGATCGCGGTCACCATGTCCTCGGCGCGTACGCCATGCAGAACGGACAGCCCCACCCCTTGGGGCAGCGCGCCCAGCGCCCCGGCTTCCGCCCATGTCGTCACGAAGAAATCGCGGCACCCGGCCGCTGCCAACCGCTCCAGCACCGGTCGCGCACCCAACCCATAGCCATCTGCCTTGATCGCAGCACCACAAGCGGCCGCGCCGCTCCGCGCCGCGAGCCAGCGCCAGTTGGAGACAAGCGCTGCAGCGTCAAGGCGCAAGCGAAGGGGGGGCGAAACCGTCATAGACCGCGCGATAACGGCAGACGTCCGATCAGTCGAGTTCCTTGCCGGCCGTTTCCGGCAGCCAGAGCAACAGCACGACCAGCGCCATCACGACGACCCCGATCGTATACCACAGCCCGGCAAAGGGATCGCCCGTCCGCGCCACGATATACTGGCTGATAAAGGGCAGGAAGCCGCCGAAATAACCCGTGCCGATATGATAGGGGATCGACATCGAGGTGTATCGCACGCGCGCGGGGAAAAGTTCGACCAGCCAGGACGCCACCGGCCCGTAGGTCAGCCCCGAAAGGCAACCGATCCCCACGATGCAAAGGATCATGCCCAGAATGTTCGTAAAGGGCGGCGTGATCTTGTCGAGATTGTAGCCAGCGGCCTTCAACCCGGCCTCGAGTGCCTCGGGGTTGGTCGCTTCAACCACCGTGCCCCCGATCGTGACGGAGGGTGCCTCGCCCGTCGGCCCTACGACCTTGGTATAGGCGACGCCCTTTTTCGACAGGACATCGAGCACCTGCCCGCACGCCGTCTCCTGCTTCGCTTGCGCAAAGGGATTGTAAGAACAATTGCTGCCCGTCACCACGACCGGATTGCGCTCCATCGCATCTGCCAGCGCTGGATTGGCTAGACCCGCCAGCGCATGGAAGAGCGGAAACATGAACAGGATCGTCGCAACATAGCCTATGATCATCGGTGTACGCCGTCCGACCTTGTCCGACCACCAACCGAACAGGATGAACCAGCCAAGGCTGAAAATCGCACCAAGGCCAACAATCAGCCGCGCAAGCGTATCATCGACGCGCAGAGCATTCTGGATGAAATACATTGCCTGGAACTGGGCGGTGTACCAGATCACGGTGAGGCCGGCGGCGATCCCGATCATCGCGGCCAGGATGCGTTTTACCTTCGCCCAACTGTTGAAACTTTCGGCAAGCGGGTTGTGTGCGATTTCCCCCGCATCCTTCATGGCCTGGAAAACCGGGCTTTCGGAGAGTTTCATGCGGATCCACAGGCTGATCGCAAGCAGCAACAGCGAGAAAATGAATGGCACCCTCCAGCCCCAGGCCTCCCAAGCCTCCTGACCGATGATCGCTGTCGTCCCAAGCACCACGACAATGCTCAGGATGAAACCGCCGACCACGCTGCCCTGGATGAAACTGGTGTAAAAGCCCCGCTTTTCTCGCGGGGCATGTTCGGCAACATAGATCGCGGCACCACCATATTCGCCACCCAGCGCCAGCCCCTGCAAGGCGCGCAGGATGACGAGGAGAATCGGGGCAGCAACGCCGATCGAGGCAAATGTCGGCAGGAAGCCGATCGCCGCCGTCGCGAAACCCATCAAAGTGATCGTGACAAGGAACGTATATTTGCGCCCGAGCTTGTCCCCCAAAACACCGAAAACCAGCGCACCGATCGGGCGCACGCCAAAACCGACGCCAAATGTCGCCAGCGCGAGCAGGAACCCGGCCGACTCGCTTGCGGCGGGGAAGAACAGTTTGCCGATCAGCGCGGCGAGCGTTCCATAGACGAAGAAATCATACCATTCGAAAACCGTGCCAAGCGAAGAGGCAATGATCACCAACCGGTCGCGCTTGATATCGACTTCGCCACTCTCCGCCATTTTACTTTGTCCTCCCGCGTCTGTCATTGACACGCCTTTACCGGCAGTTATGCGCAAGGGACAAGCATGATCACAAGGATAGGTGTCAATGAAATCTCGCAGGCTGGGCAGAAGTGCCATTTACGTTTCCGACATCTGCATGGGCACGATGACGTTCGGCAACCAGGCCGACGAGGCGACGGCGCACCGCGTGCTCGACATGAGTCTTGATGCCGGGATCAACTTTTTCGACACGGCAGAAGGCTATCCCGTGCCACCCGATGCAAAATATGTCGGCCTGACGGAAGAGATTGTCGGCCGCTGGCTCAAGGGCAAGAACCGCGATTCGATCATCCTTGCTACAAAGGTTTCAGGGCCCAGCCATATCTGGTTCAAAAGCCCCAAGCGCAGCGGCATGACCGCGCTTGACCGGCACAATATCAAGGTCGCGGTCGAAGACAGCCTGCGCAAACTCCAGACCGACTATATCGATCTCTACCAGACACACTGGCCCGATCATGGCACCGCCTATGAAGAGACGATGGAAACCCTCGATGAGCTGGTCCGCGAGGGAAAGGTCCGCGTGCTCGGTTGTTCGAACGAGACAAGCTGGGGCCTGATGAAAAGCCTGCAAGCGTCCGAGCGCCTCGGCGTCGCGCGCTATCACACGATCCAGAATAATTTCAGCCTCAACAATCGCCGCTTCGAAGATGAACTGGCGCAGGTCTGCCGACAGGAGGCGGTGAGTCTCATCCCCTATTCGCCCATCGGCGGCGGCGTCCTTTCGGGTAAATACCAGGGGGGTGCCACGCCAGACGGCGCGCGTTTCTCACGCTACCTGAAACTCGGAGGAAGACAGGCGACGATGGCGCAGCGCTTTGTAAACGAAAAATCGCTGGCTTCGACTGAACGCTTCATGGCGATCGCCGCAGAGGCCGGCATGTCGGTCGTCACGCTCGCGACCGCCTGGTCGAAACAGCATGATTTCGTCGCCTCCACGATTGTCGGCGTGACTTCGGTTGAACAATGCGCGGACATATTTGCCGCGACCGACCTTGTCCTCCCCGACGATGTAATGAAGGCCTGCCACGCGGTAACGAAGGAGTTTCTCTACCCGATGGGGTGACGGGGCAGGACGATTGAAAGTGGCTTGATTTCAGTTCGTCCGGGTTCAACTGCTATTTCTTCTTCATTTTCGTTATGACTAGTCCTGCGACCATCAACAGCAGACCCAGGACGACAAGCACTTCAAGCGCGGTTTCCACAGATTCCATCTCCATTCACTCCACGGTTACGGATTTGGCGAGATTCCTCGGCTGATCGACGTCGGTGCCCTTAGCGCAGGCGACGTGATAGGCGAGCAACTGGATCGGTACGGCATAGACGAGCGGCGCGATGAGGGGGTGGACACTGGGCATCTCGATTGTCGCCTTCGCATCGCCGCCCGCAGAGGCCAGCCCTTCCGCATCCGAAATCAGGACGACCTGCGCACCGCGCGCCATCGCTTCCTGCATGTTGCTGACG
>JANNLW010000094.1:0-1258 GCA_031397145.1 Sphingomonadales bacterium
CTTGGCAAGGGCAGCATCTTCGGCGTGCGCCGCAGCTTCACGCTCGCCGTCGCGGAAGATGAGTTTCAGCTTCTGACCCTCGGGGCATCCACCACAGCTTCCTGCCCGGCTTCAAGGGAGCAAAGCCCTATCACCGGGCCTATGAGCGAGGGGTGAAAATGGTCGGTGCCACCGCTCATTATGTGACCCCCGACCTCGATGAGGGGCCGATCATTACGCAGGATGTCTCGATCGTTGATCATGCCGATGCCGTCGAAGACCTGATCGCCCAGGGCCAGGATACCGAAAGCCGGGTGTTGGCGCGTGCGGTGAAACTTCACCTCGAGCATCGTGTAATGCTGAATGGCGGCCGGACAGTCGTCTTCAAATAGGAGCCGTCTTCTAGATTGGCTTCCTTCGGGAAAAGCTTGCAAATCGGTTGATCAGCCAACTTCTGAAAATCGCGATTGCGGGATCTGCAAGATCATCGGCATGCAGTTTGAGGTAATAACCGTAGCCATCCTCAGCGACCGCTTCAAAAGGCATGACGAGCCTGCCGTCAGCAATTTCCTGTGCGAACATGTCGACATCCGCGAGAACGATTCCGTCCCCCGCCATGGCATATTGCGCAGCGGCTATTGCCGTGTCGAAGGCCAGGCCCGCACTCTTTGGAAGGCTGAAGCCGTGCTGGCGGGCGAATGACGTCCAAAGCAGATCGCGGGGTTCGTTTTCGAGTTTGACGTGGAGCAGGTCATGGCTTGTCAAAAAGGCCTCCAGTGTTTGCCCTTTGCCTGTGCGCGCTGTTTCTGGCGAGCAGAGGGGAGCAACGCGCACCATCCAGAGGAGGTCGGTAACCCGATCATCGATGTTGGGTCGATCATAAACGATCGCCATGTCAAAGCTGGTCCCCGGCAGGCCGGTCACATGGGCGCTGGAAACATCAAGACGGATATCCGGATATTCGGCGCGGAAATCCCTCAGCATCGGGATGAAGAGTTGTTGCAGGAGCGATGGCGGGATGTGAATGCGCAACACCCTGGTGGCGACACTGTCTTCGCGTATTGCGTTCATCGTCTGCTCGAGCCGGTCAAGACATTTGCTGACAACGGGCAACAATTCTTCTCCGGCCACAGTCAGCACGAGCTTGGATGAATCGCGGTCAAACAATTGTTTTCCAAGCAATTCCTCGAGCCCGATAACATGGCGGCTCATTGCACTTTGTGTCACAGAAAGCGCCGCCGCCCCTCCTGTAAAGCTCAAATTCTGTCCGACCGCCTCG
>JANNLW010000095.1:0-1062 GCA_031397145.1 Sphingomonadales bacterium
GCTCGGTTTGTTGCCGGAAGCCTATCACGAAATTTCTGGCGACGACACCCGATGACCACCATCTCCGCAGAACGGATCGCCGCCTTGTTGGCGAAGCGCGAGGAATTGTCTTCGCAGCTTGCCTCCGGCGATTTGCCGCGTGACGTCTTTGTTGCGCTGTCCAAGGAATATGCCGAAGTCGAACCCGTCGCCGCCGCCGCTGGCGAATTGCAAAGGTTGCGTAATGAATTTGCTGAGCTTGAGGCGATGCTCGACGATCCCGAAATGCGCGAGATAGCGCAGGAGGAAGCAGACGTAATCCGCGAGACGCTGCCTGCCGCAGAACGTGCGCTGGCGCTTTCGCTGCTGCCGCGCGATGCGGCGGACGAACGCTCGGCGATGCTCGAAGTTCGTGCAGGCACGGGCGGCGACGAGGCTGCCCTTTTCGCGGGCGACCTGTTCCGCATGTATTCGCGCTATGCCGAGGAAAAGGGCTGGAAGATCGAACTGATCTCCTCCTCTGCCGCCGATATGGGCGGGTACAAGGAAGTCGTGGCATCGATCACCGGCAAGGGCGTTTTCGCGCAACTGAAATTCGAAAGCGGCGTTCACCGCGTCCAGCGCGTGCCAACAACCGAATCGCAGGGGCGCGTGCATACCTCGGCGGCCACCGTCGCCGTGCTGCCCGAGGCCGAAGAGGTTGATCTGGTCATCCCGGCCTCCGATCTGCGCATCGACACCATGCGCGCTTCAGGTGCGGGCGGCCAGCATGTCAACACGACCGATTCTGCGGTTAGAATCACCCACTTGCCGACCGGAATGATTGTAACCTCCGCCCAGAAATCGCAGCACCGCAACAAGGATATCGCCATGCAGGTGCTGCGCGCCCGGCTTTTCGCCCTTGAACGCGACCGGGTCGAAGGCGCCCGCGCCGCCGACCGCAAGGCCCAGGTCGGCTCGGGCGACCGCTCCGAGCGCATCCGAACCTACAACTTCCCGCAAGGCCGCATGACCGATCACCGTATTAACCTGACCTTATACTCTTTGAGCCAGATTATGTCCGGCGACCTGAGCGAAGTGATC
>JANNLW010000097.1:0-16106 GCA_031397145.1 Sphingomonadales bacterium
TAGATGTTGCGAAGGTCCATCCAGAGCAGGATCGATATGAAGACGGCCGTCAGGATCATCAACCCGCCCATCGTCGGCGTCCCGACCTTGGCGAGATGCGATTGCGGGCCATCGTCGCGGATCGGCTGTCCCTTGCCTTGGCGGACGCGCAACCAGCCGATGAATTTTGGCCCGATCACCAAGCCTATGATCAGCGCAGTTGCAACCGCACCTCCCGTGCGGAATGACAAGTACCGGATCAGGTTAAAAATGCCGGGGAAGCCCAAATACTCGGCAATCAGATACAACATCAGCTTTGCCTGCCCCTTAAAGTTGCAACGATTTGGCCAAGGCCAATCGCGTTCGAGCCCTTGATGAGAACAGCATCGCCTGCACGGATGAGTTTTTGGAGAGACTCGCCCGCTGACGACGCATCGGGCCAGTGCGCGGATTCGATCCGGCCTTCAAGCACGCGCGCGAGCGGTTCGATCCCTGAACCGACGAGAAGTGCATAATCGACGCCCGCTGCGAGTATCGGTTCGGCAAGACCGGCATGAAGGTCATCGCTCATCATTCCAAGCTCTCGCATCGCACCTAGCACGATTATGCGGCGTTTCGCATCGGTCTTTCCAAGAACATCGAGCGTGGCCGCGACTGACGTCGGATTGGCATTGTAGCTTTCATCAACAATCAACACTTCGCCGTCACCAACGGAAATGCGGTAATGCGCGCCTCGCCCCGGCAAGCCCGAAAAATCGGCGAGCGCCAAACCAGCAGCGGCGAGATCGCCTCCCAATGTATGGATGACCGCGAGCACCGCCATCGCGTTCGACACCCAGTGATCGCCCGGTTGTGACAGGGTAAAGCTAATCTCTGCCTGCGGAAGAACAGCAGTAATCAAGGTTCCGCCCGAGGTTGAAACCGTGTCGAGGGCACGAACATCCGCGCCTTCGCCGGTGCCAAATGTCAGGATATTGGATGCATAGGGCCTGGCATGAGCGATGAGGCGGTCACGATGGAGGCTGTCGAACGGCACGATTGCGGTTCCGCCCGGCTCAAGCCCCTGAAATATCTCGCCCTTGGCATCGGCAATCGCTTCGATCGATTCAAAGAACTCGATGTGTGCAGGAGCGATCGCCGTGATCAGTGCTACATGCGGTCGGACCAGCCGGGTGAGCGCGGCCAGCTCCCCGGCATGGTTCATCCCCATTTCAAAAACACCAAAGGCGCTGTCTGCCGGCATGCGCGAAAGGCTGAGCGGTACGCCGGTATGGTTGTTATAGCTTTTGACCGATCGATGTACCGCGCCCCTCTTGCCCCGCGCGAGCGCGGCTGACAGCGCCTCCTTGGTGCCGGTCTTGCCGACCGACCCCGTTACGCCCACGATCTTTGCCGCGGTGCGCGCCCTTGCTGCGACCCCAAGGGCATCCAGTGCGGCGGTTGTATCCGCCACCTGGATGTTCGGATGGGCGACCGGTTGCGATACGATCGCACCCGTCGCTCCTTGTTCGAATGCGGCATCGACGAAGCGATGGCCGTCGGTGTTTTCACCCTTCAAGGCAATGAACAGATCGCCTGCTCCCACTTCGCGCGAGTCGAACGCGACGCCGTTTGCCGAAAATGCGATGGAGGCCATACCTCCCGTTGCTGCAGCGATCTCCGTCGATGTCCAAAGAGCGGTCATGCGGCACATTCGCGCGCGACGGAAACATCGTCGAATGGCAGGACCCGGTCGCCGACGATCTGGCCCTGTTCATGGCCCTTGCCCGCAAGCAGCACGATGTCGTCCTTGTCAGCCGCGGTGATCGCGGACGCAATCGCTTCACGACGCCCGCCAATCTCGATCGCCACAGGTGCACCTTCGAGAATCATCTGGCGGATGCTCGCCGGATCTTCCGTTCTCGGATTATCGTCAGTCACGATCACAAGGTCAGCATCGCGTGCGGCAACCTTGCCCATTTCAATTCTCTTGCCCTTGTCACGATCTCCACCGGCGCCGAACATCAGGATCAATCGCCCCCTGGCATGAGGTCGCAGTGCCGCAACGGCGGCTTCAAGCGCGTCGGGCGTGTGTGCATAATCAACGTAGACCGGGGCGCCTGATCGCGCGATGCAGGCCCGTTCAAGCCTGCCGCGCACGGGTTGAAGCCGCGAAAGGTTCGACAATGTGGTCGCCACTTCGCCGCCCGTCGCAATCACAAGTGCCGCCGAGACAAGGGCGTTGGCCGCCTGGTACGCGCCGATCAGTGGCAAGCTGACCTTGTACTCCGCCCCGTCGATGACGATGGTCAGCGTCTGACCAAGCTGGGTTGGCACCTTCCCAATGATGCGCAACTCTTCGCCCGCTTCCCCCACCCGAATGAGCCGCAACCCGCGCTCGCGCGCAAGATCGATGACGCGACCGGCATGGGCATCATCGGCCCAGATTATGGCGGTGCCATCTGGCGCGATCACTTCCGAGAACAGCCTGAGCTTGGCCGTGAAGTAAGCGGCCATGTCCCCATGATAATCAAGATGGTCGCGGCTCAGATTGGTGAAGGCGCCTGCGATAACGCGAGGCCCTTCGGCGCGGTACTGATGCAGGCCATGGCTTGACGCTTCATACGCGACATGCGTGACGCCTTCACGCCTCAACCCGGCCATGTTGGAGAGAAATGTTACAATATCCGGCGTCGTCAGGCCGGTTACCACCCGTTCGTCGGGCGTGGTGACACCGAGTGTCCCGATCGAAGCCGCACTGAGCCCGGCCATGCGCCACAACTGGCGGGTCAGCTCAACCGTGGATGTCTTGCCGTTGGTGCCCGTGACCGCGACAATCGTATCAGGGAATGGAGCAAAATATCGCGCGGCAATAAGCGCAAAGGCGCGACGCGGATCGGGATCGGCGATGTGGGTCGCGCCGCTCACCCGTGCTTCAGGAGCCGCCACAACAGCAATCGCGCCAGATGCAATCGCAGCGGGAATGAAATCCTCGCCATTGACGACGCTGCCCTTGAAGGCTCCGAATATGTTGCCGGGCGCGACCTTGCGGTGATCAATCGCAAAGCCCGTGACCGGTGTTGCATCATCGCTGCCAAGGATCGCACCAAGCCGCATCAGTGTTCGTCCCTGCCCTTCCAGAGAAGCGGCATCATGTCCGAAAGATCGATTTCGCGACTGGTATCGGGATAGACACCGAGCATTGGCCCGGTCCGGGCGATTACTTTCGCGACAACCGGTGCCGCGGTATAGGCTGCCGTCGTCAGGCCAAAGGATTCTGCGCTGCCTTTGGGAGCGTCGAGCATCGCGATCACGACAAAACGGGGCGCGTCCATCGGAAACGCTGCTGCAAAGGTCGAAACATTGACCGTCTTTGAATATCCCCCAACCCCCGGCTTTTCGGCGGTTCCGGTTTTGCCGCCTATGCGAAAGCCGGCGATATTGGCATTTCTGCCGGTCCCTTCAGTCACGATCAGCCGCAGCATCTTGCGCATCAATAGGCTGGTATGTTCTGAAATCACACGGCGCCCCTTGGCGGCCCGCCCCGGCTGGACCTTCATCAAGGTTGCCGGCCTCCAGATGCCGCCATTGACCAACGTCGCATAGGCACTTGCGAGATGCAGGGGGGAAACCGCAATGCCATGGCCATAGGCAACCGTCATGGTCGTCAGCCGACCCCAATTTTGGGGCCAAAGTGTGCGACCACGCTCCCTGAGCTCGATATGGGGCGCTTCATCGAAGCCCATTTTCCGAAAGAAGACTTCGGTTCTAGCCTCTCCCAATTCATCGGCAAAGCGGGCCGTTGCGATGTTCGAGGAATGAACCAGCGTCTCGGGAACGTTGAGCCACCGGTTTTGGGGATGATCATCGCTGATCTTGAAACGCCCGATTGCAATCGGTGCCGTGGCATCAACCCGGCGGGCCAAATTCGTGACGACGCCAGAATCAATGGCGTTGGCCATCGTCAGCGGCTTGAATGTACTGCCAAGTTCATAAACGCTTTGCGTCACATTGTTGCGCATGGCTTCCGGATTGGCTTCTCCGCTCCGGTTGGGATTGAAGACGGGCAAGGAGACCATCGCAATCACTTCGCCAGTGTGCACATCGAGCACAAGTCCGGTCGCACCGATCGCCCTGAGATCGGTCATGGCTGCGGAAAGCTCGCTTTCCATTGCCGCCTGCACGCGCTTGTCAATCGAGAGTGCAACTGACTTGCCTCGGGTTGCGGGGTCAGCGAAAGTGTCATTGAGAACGCGTTCCATACCCATGACGCCGCGACCGTCAAAATCGGTATAGCCGATGACGTGCGCGGCAAGAGTTGTCTGCGGATAGAGCCGCTCCGGCTCGCGCGCATAGGCCATTGCAGGCTCTCCAAGCGCGTTCACGGCTGCAACGAGTTCCGGCATCGCCCGGCGACGCAGGTAGGTGAAGGGTTTTCCCGATTTCAGGATGGCGAGATATTCCGCCTCCGTTCGATCGGGCATGAGCTGCGCGAGCCGGGGCGCAAGCTCCTCTGCGCGGCCAAGCAACTTGTTGGGATGAACTCCGATTGACCAGGCTTCGATCGTCCGCGCCAGCACTTCGCCGTTGCGATCGACAATGTCACCGCGCGAAGCAAGCCCAAGCCCGTCAGCGCCGACATGGCTGCGACCTGTATCAAAATTGAGCCAGACCAGTCGTATTGCGATCACCGACGCCGCCGCCATGAACAGCAGCATCAGCAGCATCAGACGTTGATGGGCAAGCAGGATACTGGTCTGGCGCGCGCCAGCGTGGCGGGTACGTTGCGGGCGGGCGACGAGCGAGGTCACGGGCGGGTTCTGTCCCTCCCTTCCGATTCAGACATCGCAGCACGCGTCAGCGAACTGACGGTTGCGCGATTGAGCAGCGATTGGTCGAGCATTGCGACCTTGGCAGTCTTGTGGGGGGCCGCCTGTGCGGATTGACGCGGGGCAATCGCGCGCTGCACAATCTTGTCGGCCTCTGTCAACGGCTTGGGCGCAACCGCAGGGCTGGTCAGCTTTGCAATGAGCGATCGTTCAGGCGCAACTTCGTTCGGCTGCTGCGTCATCACGGCCATCATAACGGGTGGCGGCGCAGATGGCTTGTCGCCAATTCCTGCATGATCGAGGGAGGCCAGAGACTCTTCACCCGCAAGATACTGATTGGCCTTGGGCGCACTCAGGGCGAGGACGTCGCTATTCCAGCGCTCGAGCTGGCGGAGGCTCGCCCGGGTTCCCAACTCGGTCTGAAGCAGGCGGATGTCACGCTTGGTCATGGCAATCTTGCGGTCAATCTGCTCAAGCCGGCCGCGCTGGTTCGCGACCTGAAGCGAGATCAGGTAGAGCCCGCAAGCTGCAGTGGCGACGCCGGCCACCCATCCCACGGGGCGAAAACGTTGTGCTATCATGACGATCCTTTCCTGTTTTTGGGCCAGGGCGCGGCATCGGTGCGATGGGCAACCCGGAGAGTGGCAGAACGAGCGCGGGGGTTTCGGGCAAGTTCGGCGGCATTGGCGCGAACCGGCTTGGAAAGCTTGCTGAAGGTCGGTTGGGGACCAGAATGCCGAACTTCGGGAATATGGCGCGAACCGGACGGGGCAGAGCCGCTTCGCGCCTTGAGAAATCGTTTTACCAACCTGTCTTCTAGGCTGTGAAAGGTGACAACGGCCAGTCGACCGCCAGGTTTCAAAACCTGTTCGGCGGCCGCAAGGCCATCTTCCAGTTCCTCGAGCTCCCGGTTCAGGTGAATGCGAATGGCCTGGAAGGTGCGCGTCGCAGGATCCTTCTTGTCGCCGGGCTGGTACCCGGTGGACCGGCGGACAATGCGGGCAAGCTCGCCGGTTCGTGCCAAAGGCCGCGCCGCGACGATATTGCGCGCAATCCGGCGTGATTTTGGTTCATCGCCAAGTTCGAAGATCACTTTGGCAATATCTTCTTCATCTGCGGTGTTCAGAAAGTCGGCCGCGCTTTCTCCGGATTTTTCCATCCTCATGTCCAGCGGGCCATCGGACTGGAACGAAAAACCCCGATCGGCCTGGTCCAGCTGCATTGACGAGACACCGATGTCGAGCGTCACGCCATCAACGGGCACATCAAGATGATCCGCCATGCGTGAAAAGCGATCCTCGATAAGGGTAAGCCCTTTGGTTTCATCGTGACGTCCCGCCAAAATCGCATCCGGGTCGCGATCGAAAGCGATCACCTCCGCCCCTGTCGCAAGGATGGCGCGCGCATAGCCGCCCGCCCCGTAAGTGCCGTCAACATGCCGTTCGCCTGAATGCGGTGCGAGCCCGGCAATCACTTCTTCGAGCAGTACCGGGATATGAGATGTGGCCGCAGGACTCATGACGCACCGCGCATCTTGAGCAGATAGGCGACCACTTCCTTCAGTTCGGCATCAATGCCAGGTGTTTCGATCAGGAGGCGGGGATTCCATATTTCGAACGTGTCTCCGGTGCCAATGAAGTAGGCAAGTTCGCCAATCTGCGCACGGTCGCGCAGCATGGCCGGCATGATAAACCGTCCGCTGGCATCAAACGGAATGTCCTCGACAAGGCCAAACGCCCTGCGATTGGGGTTGTGGCGACTATAGTCGCGCCCGGCGTCGGCTTCTCGGTCTTCCGTGCGATTGAGGCGCGCGTGAAGCAATTGGGACCATCCATGATCATAGCCAATCAGACAGGGATCGCTCTCGTGTTTGGCAATAATCAGATTGCGTCCATCGCCGTTCGCTTCGATGGCCTGGCGGAGTCCAGCGGGGATGGCGACGCGAGCTTTCGCGTCAATCGCGTTCAACGCGCTCCCCCTGTACAATGCCCTTACGCTCACGCCAAATCCCGCCCTAATCCTGTGCGGGCAAAGCCTTCCTGGCTTCGGAATCAGTCTTCGCCGATCGCCGAATCAAAACCATGAATCCAGGACAACCCCGCCCTTTGATTGCGCAGGGTTATCAGTGGCGGTTTGGGGATACAACGGGTTTTTACGGGTGTATTGGGGAAATTGACAGAAAAATGCGGTTACATTGCTGTTTTCATCTATTTTGTTGCTCTTATGTTCTAAATGATCGGGACCGTCAAGCCTAGTCGCTGGCTGCGACTCGGTCGAACAGGGCAAGTATTGCCGACTCATTGTCGATTCCACTTTCCTGCCAAAGACGTTCATCCAGCATATCGGCATCGGCGACGAGAAGAGCGTGTCCCTTTCCGATCCGGCAAATGGCAATCAATCTTTCGGCTTCGACACTGCAACCGGGTTTCACTGGCCTCCAGGTCCCGGCCCAGGCAACAGCGATCTGAACATTTCCGGCGCTGTATGTCTGCTTTGGACCGGCATCGTCCATTTCGGCGCTTTCCAGGATCAGCCCCCAATGCGCCAGCAATGGATCAAGCAACCCGATCGACGGCGCTCTCCTTGGATCTCCCAGGGGCAAGTCATCAGGCCACATCAGTTCGGGATCAGTGAACACAAGGACGCGGCCACCGCGACGAACCCACGCATCCAGAACCACGAGTTCCTGCCCCGAGAGCGCGCGCGGTTGGGCGAGAATGAGAACGCGATGGCCGGCCAGGGATTCCTCATCGAGACCGGCGAGCGGCTCGACGTTGTACTTCGAAGACAGTGTTCGAATAATCGCGGCCCGCTGGTCGGGTCCATTGAGGATGGTGGCTGGATCAGCCGATGTTCCGAAAAGCGGCAAGGCTGTCATGACAGCAACCCGGCTTCCTACGGGCCAAGAGGGGTTTTTCTGACATGCGGATGCGACTGGACTCAAGGCAAGCAGTGCGCAGCAAAGCCGTATAGAGTCAGGGCTTGGGAGGGGCAGGTGCCGGAGTCGCGACATTCTCTGTCGGAGCGCCGGGCGCAACCCCCAGATCGGCCAACGGTTCATCCTTTGACTTGTCGGAATTGTCCACGTTTGGTGCAGGATTTTTGCCGACAACCTGTTCGTCGACTGTCCTCAAAACCGCGGTTGCGAGCGCAACGATCAACAGCACCACGGCAAGGCCTGTAAGGCCGACCCGAACGCGTTGCATTCCGTCGCGGCGCTTTTCGTCTGCCATGTGCCGATCTCTCCAGTCCGGCCATTATCGTTGATACGCGACCACCCGACAGTTTCAGGCTGTCGGCGTGGAGAATAGAGGCAAGCCCTTCGATTGCAACCATTCTGCATTGTAGAGTGTGGAAAGGTAACGAAACCCGGTGTCACACAATATGGTGACGATCGTCTTGCCCGGGCCCAATTGCCGCGCGAGGGCGATCGCACCCGCTACATTGATGCCCGAGGACAGGCCGAGACACAGCCCTTCCTCGTGCAGCAATCGGCGAACCCAGTGCAAACCCTCTTCGTCGGAAATGCGAAACTGGGTGTCAATTGGCGCACCGTCAAGATTGGCAGTAATCCGGCCTTGTCCAATCCCCTCGGCAACGGAACTGCCTTCCGACTTCAACTCGCCATTGGAGTAATAGCTATAGAGCGCTGCCCCATGCGGATCAGTCAGCGCAATCACGATATCCTCATTCTTCGCCTTGAGACCAAGCCCCACCCCGGCGAGTGTGCCTCCGGTTCCGACAGAACAGGTAAAACCATCCACCTTGCCGCTGGTCTGTTCCCAGATTTCTTCTGCCGTGCCATGAATATGCGCTTTGCGATTGGCGATATTGTCAAACTGGTTGGCCCAGAGCGCGCCCGGCGTTTCCTCCGCAATCCGGCGCGACGTATGCACAAAATGTCCGGGATTGGAAAACGGCGCAGCAGGCACAAGGACAAGTTCCGCGCCCAGTGCCCGCAAGGTATCCATCTTCTCGCGGCTTTGGGTCTCGGGCATTACGATGGTCGTGCGATAGCCCTTGGCATTGGCGACGAGGGCCAGGCCGATGCCCGTGTTGCCAGCTGTGCCCTCCACAATCATCGCGCCGGGTAAAAGCTGACCTCGCTCCTCCGCGTCTTCGATGATGTAGAGCGCCGCACGGTCCTTTACCGATGCGCCGGGGTTCGCATATTCGCACTTGGCAAGGATTTCGCAGCCGGTTTCGACCGAAGGGCCTTCAAGCCGGACGAGAGGCGTGTTGCCGATCAGCGCGAGTGTGTTCGTGATAATAGTCATGTCGCCCTGATTAACGCGCGTCTGCCTCTGTGTGCAAGAAAGCGATGCTTTAGCCTCACCTAACGGGGCATTGCATCGAACATTTCGGCCTCAATGAGTGCAGGCGGGACGATACCCGATGCCATAACCCGCGCAATTACGTCGGCCATGACAAAAGGTTTCCCGGATTGATCCGCTTCATGGGAAGCCCTGGCGATCAGTCCGTCCAACTGGAGCTTTCCGACAATGTAGCTTGGCCCGTAACCAGGCTGGCGCAGGTAGAGGAGCTGCTCGAAACCAACGAGTTTGTTGGCCGCATTCGACCAATGCCGCGGCGTCCATTCGGCGTGAAACTGGCCCGCCTGTCGCAGGTCGATCTCGTTTGCCTGCACGCGAAGCGAGGCAAGTCCGCGCGCAGCGCGGTTTGCGAGCATGATCCAGACCAGCTCGCGTCCGTGGGGAATATCGTCGTAGAGTCCCGCGTGCATGACGACCTCTTCCATCGCCGTCGCAAAACCTTCGGACCGGTCTTCAAAGATATTGAACAGCGGCGCGACACGGCGGATCGGACTGGATCGCGGCTCATGTTTCAGGCGCGCGAGTTCGATCCAGTGGGTGGAGTGGGAAAGCAAAGGCAATGGATCGAGCGCGGTGGCGTGCGAGAAGAAGTCGCGGTCTGCGAGCGGAACGTGGCTGCTAGTCTGCGCTTCCAGCGCCGCCCGGAAATAGGGCCTGTCCGGCGCTAGGCCGGTCGCGACGAGAAAATCGTTGAAGCGTGCTGTCTTTGCATCCGCCATTTTCCGGTAGGCAACAGGATCGTCGATTGGAATGATCGGCGGCAGGCTGCGATTGCGCACTTCTTCGAGCCGGAGCGACGAAAGTGAGCGATCAAGCTCGCGCTGCAGCAAGAGCCGCTGCGCGTCCCATCCATAAGGCGACAGTTGGACATTCGTTGCATACCAGTCGTAATTCGCCTTGCCGACGCCCGACGGCCCGGTCTTGCGCGGCGCCTCGGCGGCGATCCATTGTGCAAACAGGTCCGTTGCAGCCTTCGCTTTGGCGATGGCTTGGCGCAGCGCCGGGCTCGCGCCCTTCATCGTCGCGGGTATCCTGCCCTCAAGTGTCCGCATGACCAGTGTACCATTGCCGAGCGCGGAGAGCGTTTCGCTTTGCTCCTTCAATGCGCGGTCGCCATAGGCCCACAAATCGCCGCCATTGCTTCCCGCCAGGTTGATCCGCGCAGCCTCAAGCATCGCCGGGATTGCACCGATGAGACCAGCAAGCCGCCGGTCATCGGCGCGTGAAAGCGGATAGGCAAACGCGAACAGATCGATGTTCGGGCTCGCAGACGGGCCTTCATGCGCAGGCACATCGCTCTCTTCGCCAAACACGGTCTGGTAAAAGCTGGGGTCGCGCGCCCACGGGGCAAGGACGCGCAGATTGAAATCGAAACCGTTCATTTCGGCTTCCACCAATCGGTAATCGGTAATCGCCGACGCCGACCATGCCGAAACGTCAATGGCCTTCAGCCGGTCGCGATATTTTGGCAGCTCCGTGGCTTTTCGCGCCATTGTAGCCTGGCTGTAGTCCGGTACGCCGGCCTTGATCGGGGGCGAAACAAATGCTCGCCAGTCTTCAAACAGCGTGACGAGATCGACATGATTGGCTGGCATGCCGCTGGCAGCGTGTGCCAAATGGGGATCCGGATCGACAGCGGCAAAACTCGAGCCCGGCCCTGCCAGCAGCAAAGCGCCGACAAACGAACGTGAAAACCGCATCGTAATCCCCTCCCGCATCAAACAAAAAAAACGAACCCGATTGTCAAAGTCGGATCACAATGCCCTGATCGGGCGGTGCAGAGCCCTTCAGTGTCTTTGAAAACGCTGCTTCAGCGGCAGCCAGTCCGTGGCGTTCGTCGACCGTCATGAACCCGTCGGTCGACTCCAGAAAGGCACGCCATGCGCCGTTATAGGAGGCCGTGAAGGCGTCCATGCCCATTTCCTTGATCGCGGCTGTCATATGATCGGGCGCGAAGAACAGGATCGGGGCGGGGCCGGGCAGTGTCGATGCTCCCTGCTGCCCGCGCGCGTCTACATGGGTCGCGCCAACGAGACAGCTATATTTGAGGCCATCGCCGATCGCTTCATGAATCGCGTGAAGCACCAAAGCATTGCCGGCAAAATCAACCGAGACCGCATTCCGTCCCGCGAGCCGTCCGATTTCGTCATAGGTCAGGACGTCGTCATAAAGCCCGCTTCTTTTCACAAACGCCAGATTGCCCGCCGAGGTCAGTCCGATCCGCTTGATTTGCGGTGCCTTGGCACTGGCAACATGAGCCAGCGCAAGTGCCGTCTTCGAAGACGCGCTGGTCATGACCAGCGTGTCGGCTCCAAACCAGTTCTCCTTTGCGAACATCGCCTCGATCAGGAAACTGGTTCCGAACAGTGGCTGGAAAATCATCCGCTGCGCCTCGCGCGCCGGGTCATGCGTAGGATCGCCGGAAAGACGGCGATACTGGTTGTAAACCGGGCTCATCGCCTGGCGATGGGCCGCCATGTCACTGAAGGTTCCTTTCGAAACATTGCCGGGTTCGACGAGCAGGTGGCTTGCCATCGGGAGATAGCCATAGACGCGTTCACCAACAGCGATATCGGCATTTTCCGAGCTTTCCACAACGGCATGCCCCCACATCGGGACGATCCCCCAGCCTTCGGGTGCGGGAAAGAAATTCCAGTATCCGAACGCATCGCCGACCACAGCATAGGTCACGTTGTTTGCCGTCACCGCAAAGCTCTCGACGCGCAGCAGAGCTGCACCCGGTGCAAGCTCCGGCGTTGCTTCCGAACGTAGCTCGGTGGTCGTCAGTTCGTCCTTCTTGACCAGCACTGCTTCTGCCATTGCGTCTCTCCTTTTCATCCGTTGATCTTGTAGTAATCGGCAACACGGTCAAGCGCCAGCGCCAGGACCAGCCGTCCGGCCCGTGTCGGCCAGCCAAGCGCCCTTTCAGCAACAGGCACGCTTTCACCCGCACAGACTACACGCCAGAGAATATCTCCAAGCCCCGGACCGGCCGCGGCAATGCCTCCGTGAAACCGGTCGCGCGCATCGATCTGCGCCAGGGTCGCAGCGCCGGATTGGCTCGCGCTGCGCGGAGCCTTGCCAATGGGAGGCCCATCCCAGGCCATGACGATCCGTTGCGACAACGCTCCGCGTTCATAGTCTCTACGCAGGCTTTCTCCCGCCGCCAGTTGCCTGTGCGAGACAAGACCGCGCGCATGAAGCCAGCCCAGCGGGGATTCGGCCAGGTTGACCCGCACGCTGCGCACCTTTCGCGCAGCCGGGCTTTGTCCATCCTGTGGAAGGGCCCGTTCGACCAGCATCTGTTTCACTCAACTCTCCAACTTCGAATCACTCAAATTTAGCCTTGCCACGAGGGCTGACCTGTAGGAAAGAGAGAAACCAGATTGGTTATTTCTTTTTTTGAGGTCGGTGATGATTACTGCCATCCGTGAAGTGCGCCGTGCGAAGGGATTGACACTTGTTGACGTCGCGGAGCGCTGTGTTCCCCCGACAACGGCACAAACGATCGGTCGGCTCGAAACGGGAACACGAACGGTCTCCGTGGGCTGGCTCAACAGGATCGCAAAGGCGCTTGAGGTGGAGGCGGCCGATCTCGTCAAACTTCCTCAACGCGCCGATTTGCCCGTTGCCGCGATTCTTGGAACCGACGGTGCCAGCGCGCCGCGCCATCCCATCGTTATTGCCCCACCTTTGCCCGGGCTGGGCACCATCTCGATTCTCGTCGATTCAAGTATTGGCGAGTATCGTACGGGCGATGAAATCTGGTGCGATCGCTACCCGCCCGAACGGTTCGGACAGGCACTCAACCGCGATGTTCTCCTGCCTCGCCCGGCCGGCCGATTCATTTTCGGCAGATTGATCGGGCGCGAAGGAAATCGCCTGCAAATCCTGCCCCTGGGTTCGGGTGGAAAACAGCAGATCATCGAGGATCCAGCCTGGATGGGCGTCGCCATCAGGCTCGTTCGCGGGCTATAGGGCAAGGCTGAATACGCAACGTCGCCATACCCTCCTGTCCAATTGCGCAAATTATGGTATCGGGTTGGCATGGCAACAGTAGCGGCTCGGCAGCGGACACGACTCAGTCCTGAAAAACGCCGATCGCTGATTCTCGATCATACCGCCGATATTGTAGCGCGGGAGGGCGTTGCGCAGCTCAGCATCGAACAAATCGGCAAGGAAGCCGGCATCAGCAAATCTCTGGTTTATGCCTATTTCCCCAACCTGACCGAATTGTTGCGTGCCTTGTATCAGCGCGAGATGCGCCGGCTCAGAAGATTGCAGGCTGAAGCGGCTTCGAGCGCAACTACGTTTGAAGGACTGGTCCGGTCGATCACCCATGTCTACCTGTCCTACATCAAGGAACGCGGCCTGATCATCGAGCGGCTTCAGTCCGAGCCGAGTGTTTCCAATATGCATGATCCCACGGAGTTCAGCAGGGATGCAGCGGTGGATTATCTGGCCGAGATAGCCACTGCCCATTTCAACCTGCCGCCAGAAATAGCGCGGGTCGCGACGGACATTTCCTTTGGACTTCCGGCTTCTGCCGGGTCTTACCTGCATCGGCACGACCTCGATCTTCAGACGCTTGAGGACCTGACAGTGACGATGATCATTGGCACGTTCACTCATTTGGCCAGCGAATTGATTGCCCGAAAAGAGCCTCTGAAGCGCCGCTAGCCACGTTTGAGCCTGCTTGGATCAGGCTGCGCGCCAGACCGCGACATCGGCTGGGGCAAGCGTTGCCGACCCGATGATAAAGTGCGCTTCGCTGGCATGTTCCAGTGTCACGGGCGTTGTGCCGTAATTGAAAGCGTAGCAATGGCCTCCGGCGCGCCGAAGCCGGATGCCCTGTGTGCCAAGGTCAATCATTTCAAGCGCCGCCTCTTTCGCGGCCCGTTTCAAGACTATGCCCAACAGCGCCGCGTCAGGCCATGCTGCAACGTACCGGATGCGGGCATTGGCAAAGACGACGCCCCGTCCATTCTGCAAAGCCTCCTCCGCCGCCAATTCGGTTTCGACATGTTCAAGCCAGCGGGTGACCGTAAATCCATGGCCTGGCTCGGACACGCCGTCGCGCAACGATTCGACGCGCACCACCTTGATCGGGATGAGCGACTGGAGCGCGCCGGGCGCGAGGTCTGGAGGAATTGCAAACGATTTGGTCTTGCTGCCCGTCCGGGGTCCGATCACGACCGGCCAGTCGAACGCCAACAATTGCGCAACAACTTCATCCGGAACGATCGGAAGCGAGGGGATGACGACCATCCGGTATCCGTCGAGCGAGGCACCGGGCGGGAGGATATCCACATCCAGCCCAAGCCGGCGCAACCCCGAATAGAATTCGAAAGCCAGCCTCAGTGCGCTGAACCCGCGGCCTTGCGGCTGAGTGCTCGTCACCCAATCGCTTTCATACGAAAAGATCAGTGCGACAGTTTTGGGAGGCCCGCCAACCGGGCCGATTGTGGCGATGTCGGCTGCAGCCAACCGTGCCTCGTGCGCACCGATATCATCGACGCGATCCGGGCGGAGCAGGCCGGCATGCATCTGTTCCTGGGCGAACGGCGCCTGACGCCAGCGGAAATAGCTGACCAGTTCCGCGCCATGTGCCATCGCCTCCAGCGTCCAGAGCCGAACCATGCCCGGCAACGGCGCCGGATTGAAACGCGCCCAGTTCACCGGGCCTGGTTGCTGTTCCATTACCCACCAACGGCCATGCTCGGTGCAGCCGCGATAAAGATCATGATGGAAGGCCGCGATGTCGGGGTGGCCCTGACGCAAAAAGGCTTTCTTTTCCGCTTCGGAAAACCAGAATTGTTCGAGGAATCCGAGCGGGTAACTGTCCCATGACGCGACGTCGAGATCCCGACCAACCGCATGATGATCGAAGTCGGTAAAGAAGCCCATGAAATTGTGGACTATGTCCCGTCCTGGCGAACGGGCACGCAGAATATCACACTGAAGGCGATTGAAATGCACGACCTGGTCCGACGAGAAGCGCCTGAAATCGAGCACATGCACCGGGTTGGGTTCGGTCACACACAGATTTGGAAGGTCAATCTCTCCGAACGATCGATACTCCATGCTCCAGAAGACGTTTCCCCAAGCGGTATTGAGCGCATCGATCGATTGATAGCGATTGCCCAGCCAATCGCGAAAGGCATCGCGTGCGGACACCGAATAGCTCAGCACTGTATCATGGCAGCCAAATTCATTGTCGGTTTGCCATGCGACGACCGCCGGATGCGCGCCGTACCGCGTCGCCATGGCGTCGACGATCCGCGCAGCCGCTTGAGCATAACCGCGATGCGAAAAGCAGTAGTGGCGACGCGATCCGAAATTGCGCGGCCTGCCCTGCGCGTCAATCGCGAGCATGTCAGGCATCATATCCACGAGCCATTTGGGAGGTGTTGCTGTCGGGGTTCCCATGATGATCCCCAGACCATGACGATTTAGGGTTTCGACCGCACGGTCGAGCCACCCCCAGTCATACCGCCCCGGTTCCGGCTCGATCCGGCTCCAGGCAAACTCGCCGATACGCACACGTGAAAGCCCCATGGCAGCCATGCGGCGCGCATCATCGTCCCACCAATCCTCCGGCCAATGTTCGGGATAGTAGCAGACTCCCAATCGCATGGATTCACTCATTGACGGTCTCCACGGAGATCAGCCACGCGGTTTCAGGCAACCGCAGCGGCAAGGGCAATCCGATTTCCGAAAGCACATGCCCCGAAACCATGTACCCCGCGCGCCACTGACCAGGGTTTGGAAGTGAGCGCACGGCACGCGCAGGCCAAGGCTCGATCAGCCTGACTCGATACTGGTGCTGCATGGGAAGCCCGGCCAGTCGCACCGGTGGTGCGTGGAAATCGTCGGCGAACCGGGTTTGCGCCACCAGGGCGAGGCCCCTCTCGCCGTTCCAGGAAAGCCAGCCGAAAATTCCGGGATCGGTGCTTTCAATCCCGGTCAGTCGCCCGCCGTGCAG
>JANNLW010000165.1:0-7434 GCA_031397145.1 Sphingomonadales bacterium
CGGATTTCACCGCACAAGCCCCCAGTGCTTGGCTGCTCCAGTCGGTGCCCTGGACACAGGCCCGCCACCGCATCAGTGCCGTTGGAGCGAGTGCAGAGGTTAGCGCCCATCTCGCCATACCGCGCCACACCCCCTGTTTGCTCGTTGAACGCTGGACCTGGCGCACCGGGGAACCCGTCACCTATGTCTTCCAGACGTTTCGCGGAGACCGGTTCGATCTGGTCGCCACCTTTACGCCTGAAGGTCGATGAGCGGACGGACAAGAGCTCATCCAGTTTCTCCAATGTTGTTTGGGACTGAAAAGAAGATGCACACAGAAGCGCTCTTTGCACCGGCCCGCCTGACAAGAGATCTGGACGCGGCACAGTAATTGGCCTTCTCCCGGTAGGCCGATCCGATCTGGGGTGTGGCCAAGTGCAATGGCTGAATTGTGGTCGGGGAAAGAGGATTCGAACCTCCGGCCCCTGCCTCCCGAAGGCAGTGCTCTACCAGGCTGAGCTATTCCCCGACCGATGCGGATCCGGCCCGAGGGCCGAGTGGCAGGCGGACGCCATTAGCGAGGGGTCGTGCACGGATCAACCCCGTGCAGCGATCATGTCTTCGACGGCAACGAACTTCTCGCGCGGGGCGCCTTCGCGGGCGCGGGCGATCTCCGCTTCTTCGATCTTCTTCCAGTCGCGGAAGGTGACGACATCGACACCACGGCTTTCAAGCAGGGCATCGAGACCGGGGCGACCCCGTCGGCCCTTGCCGCTGCCAATGTCGGTTTCGATCAGGTCAACGACAGCATATCCGTCGGGCCGGTTGGTTCCGATCGTGCCGGTCGGCCCGCGTCGAGCCCAGCCGACGCAAAAAAGGCCCGGCAGGATGCGGCCTTCGGAATTGGCGAAACGGCCGCGGCCATGCTCATAGGGCACGCCTTCGATGGGCGGTGTCTGGTAACCGATGCAGGAAACGACAAGACCGCACGGGACGACATAGGTTTCGCCGGTTCCAATCGAACGCATATCCGCGTCCAGCGTCGTGCGCTCGACGACAATGCGTTCCACCTTGCCATCGCCCTCGATCGCGATCGGACTGGCGAAAAAATCGAACTCGATCGTGATGTCCTTCGGGCCGCCCCCATTGGTCGCAAATTCGCGCAGATGGGTGACCGACTTTCGCATGCCCGGTTCGAGCAGCGCATCATCGGCTTCGGGTGGAAGGTCAGTCGGCTCGACTGCCGGCCTGGCACGGATCAAATGCCCAAGCTCGCCGAGCTCCTTTGGCGTCATTGCAATCTGATGTGGCCCGCGTCGTCCGAGAAGTGTGACTCGCTTGATTCCCGAGTGGTCGAGCGCGTCAAGCGCATGCGAAACGATATCCGCCCCCGAAAACTCCTCACGTGTTTTGGAAAGAATGCGCGCCACATCAAGCGCGACATTGCCATTACCGACAACCACTGCCCCTGGTGCGCCGAGGGGAGGATCAAGGTCAGCAAAATCTGGATGACCATTATACCAGCCGACAAAGGCAGCCGATCCGATGACGCCGGGAAGATCAGCGCCAGGCACTTCAATCGGACGGTCACTCGGCGCGCCGGTGGCCAGCACGACCGCATCATAAAGGCTCATCAGTTCTTCGACGCTGACATGTGTTCCAACCGACACATTACCGACAAAGCGGACATTGTCTGACAGGTTCACCGTCTCATAACGCTTGTAGACTCCCTTGATCGACTGGTGATCAGGCGCCACGCCAAAGCGAATCAGGCCATAGGGCACCGGCAGTCGGTCAATAATGTCCACCCGTACGTCATCGCCAAACTTCTTCTGCGCAGCCTCAGCGGTGTAATAACCTGCAGGGCCCGATCCAACGATCGCGATATGCCGCATGCGAACCCCTATCCCTTTATGGTGCCCGACGGGATGCTAGCGGTCAGATGGAAGAGTGCAAGCCTACTCCGCCGCCATCGCGAGTTCGATACCCTGCGGCCCGCGCAGAACGCCGCCGGGATGCACGCCCAGATACTCGCCATTGCGGAAGGTGATCAGGCCGGACTTGATTGTATAATCATAGCCGTCGGCCTTCTGGAGCAATCGCTTGCCACCGGCAGGAAGGTCAAAGGCCAGCCAGGGCTTGCCCAGCTTGATCCTGTCCATGTCGATCACATTGATGTCCGCCAGATAGCCCGGCGCGATCAGCCCGCGATCCTCGAGGTGATAGAGCAGGGCGGTATCGCGGCACTGGCGCTTGACCGCGTTCTCGAGCGTGATGCGGGCCTTTTTGCGATCGCGGACCCAATGCTGGAGCATGAACGTCGGGGAGGCCGCGTCGCAAATCGTGCCGCAGTGCGCGCCGCCATCGGACAGGGAATTGACCGTGTCATTGGAGACTTGCAGCGCTTCAAGGAAATCGAGGTTGCCATCTGCATAGTTGAGCAGCGGGAAATAGATGAAGCCCTTGCCCTCATCGCGCATCAACAGGTCATAGGAATATTCATGGCCCGAAACGCCAGCCGCCGCGGCGCGCGCCAGAACAGACTCTTCCGGAGTGGGCTCATAGTTGAATTCGGGGCCCATCTCATAATGCAGGAAATGGCCATTTTCGACGAGATAGAGCAGTTCTGGGAGATCGGTTTCAAACTCCACCGAAGGTTCGGTGAGCATGCGCGCCTTGAAGGCAGGATCCTTCAGATGGGCGAGTTGATCTGCCCAGGGCAGGTCCATAATTTCAATCCAGGCCGGCTTGAGACGGAAAGGATGCACGGTGCCTTGCCATGCCATGACGATGCCATTTCCGCGCAGCGCAATCTGGGCAACGATATTGGCGCCCTTGGCATTTTCTGCCCGCATCATGGCGATCTGCTCTGCAAGTGGCAGTTCCTTGGCGATCGACTGGAGCGCGGCAAACGTCACGGGCATGCCGGTTTCGCGGCTCAATTCGCCCATCCATTCAAACTCGTTCCATTCGCGCTTCAGGTCGCTTGCCATTTCGAAAACGCCGTGGCCAACCCGACCCATTGCGCGGCCGATGCCAAGCAGTTCGTCCTTGGTGGCGGTCGTGCCGGGAACCAGTACGCCGTCCACAGACTTATGCAGAACCGTACGCGAGGTCGAGAAACCGAGCGCCCCGGCCCGCAAGCCTTCTTCGACGATCCGGGACATTTGCGCGATATCGGTCTCTGTTGGTGGCTCATTCGCGGCGCCGCGTTCGCCCATCACATAGGCACGGACTGCGCCGTGCGGCACATGCGTGCCGACATCGACGGTGCGCGGAAGTTTTTCGAGTGCATCGAGATATTCGGGAAAGGTCTCCCAGTCCCACGTCATGCCTTCGGCCAGCGCGGTTCCGGGAATATCCTCGACCCCCTCCATCAAACCGATCAGCCAGTCATGCTTGTCCTTCTTCGCAGGCGCGAAACCGACGCCGCAATTGCCCATCACGACCGTGGTGACCCCATGCCAGCTTGAGGGAGCCATTTCCGGATCCCAAGTCGCTTGCCCGTCATAGTGCGTGTGAACATCGACAAAGCCGGGCGTAACAATCCGGCCGGTCGCGTCGATTTCTTCGCGCCCCTTGGCCTCAACCTTGCCGACCGCCGAGATCAGGCCGCCATCGATGGCGACATCGCCCTGAAAGGATTGGCCACCTGTGCCATCAACGATTGTTCCGCCCCGGATGACCAGATCGTGCATTTCGACTCTCCTGCATTTCGAATTGAAACCAAGACTATCACAGCTTGACGTAAACGGAAGGAAGAAATTTCAGAGTGTAACGATGACTTTGCCCTTGGCGTGCCCGGCCTCGAGATGGGCGATTGCGTCCGCGATGCTTTCGAAGGCGAAGGTCTTGTCGACCACGATCTTCAGGGTCCCGGCATCGACCAGCGCGACGAGCGCGGCAAGGTCGGCGCTGCGCGGATGCAGAAAATAATAGTGATAAGATACGCCGTTCGCAGCCGCCTTGCGGCGCAGGCCGAAGCTTGCCAGCCAGAACAGGATCTTCAACCCGCCGCCGATGCCCAGTTCCTTGCTCGCCGTCGAAGGCGTCGGCATGCCCGCGATCGAAACGACCGTGGCCCCGCGCTTGGCAACCTTGAAACACGCCTCCAGCGCCTCTCCACCGGCCAGGTCAAACACGGCGTCAAATCTGCGACCGACACTGGCAAGATCGGTGGTCGTATAGTCGATGACATGATCCGCACCCAGTGACCGCACCAGCGCTTCGCCGCGCGGCGAGGCCGTGGTGGTCACTTCGGCTCCCATCAGCTTGGCAAGCTGGATCGCAAAGCAACCCACGCCCCCGGCACCGGCTGTGATCAGGATGTGCATGCCCGGGCAGACGTGCAGCAGGTCGCGCAGCACCTGCTGGGCAGTCTGGCCGGCAAGTGGAAGCCCGCTTGCAACCGCAAGCTCAATCGTGGGCGGTGCCAGCGCCACGCACCCCTCATCGATGCGGGCAAACTTGGCAAAGCTGCCCATTTCAGTGATTCTGGAACAGGCGATCACTTTGTCACCGACCTTGAACTGCGTGACGGCGGAACCAATCGCGATCACTTCGCCCGACAGATCGTTGCCAAGGGTCGCGGGCAATTTGGGACGGTACATGACCTTCAACGCGCCTTGTCGCGTCTTGTAGTCAACCGGATTAAGGCTCACGCCCTTGGTCTTGACCAGAAGATAGTTCGGACCAACCGTCGGGGTTGGCGCCTCATCAAGCGAGGTACCCTCGGGGCCGCCATAGCGATGCAAGCGATAGGCTTTCATGATCTCGTTCACTCCCCGTCTGTCCGCACCCAAGATGTGCGTGCACCCGTCAGCGAATGCACGACGCATCGCTGGCTAGTCAGCGTCGCAGTTGATCCAAGCCCTGCAGCCAAAGGATCACGTGAGCGGCAAGATCAACGCGGTGATCCGACCAGCTGTGATCGGTTGCAGCATGATAGGCGGTAATCCGCGTTCCGCCGTTGGCGCGAATGGCCTTGATCAGACTGTCGGTCTGCGGAGCAAGTCCGTCGTCAGAACTTAATACAAGCAATGGCTTGCGCGCAAGGCCGGCAGCCGTCTTCAAGAAATCGAACGCCTCGCGATTGCCGATCAGTTCGTCCGCCATGACTTCGGGCGAAGTGTCGGCAAGCGTTTCGGAACTTTCCGAAGCGAGCTTGACGATATTGTCACGATCCAACCCGCGCATGAAGCCCATGTTAGCCGCAGAAATCAGTCCGGCGCCGATCAGGCCGTCGTCCTGTCCGGCGACCATGGCCGTAACCCATCCGCCCATTGAATGGCCGATCATGGCAAGGTGTTTGGGATCGACGTCAAGTTTCGCGGCATTCGCGGAATCACGGAGAAAGGCAAGGACTGCGGCTGCGTCTTGCGGGTTCTGGGCGAAGCGGAAACTGCCGGGGCTGCCCCATGATCCTCGATAGTTGAAGGTTACCACATTCCATCCGGCGCGGCGCACAGCCTGGGCAATATCGAGGTTCTTTTCGTTGCCTGGCCAACCGTGGCAAAGTACCAGTGTCGGGTGGGGCCCGGCACCTGCAGCGATATAGGCGACGCCGTTGATTTCGACTCCTCCACTCGGAATGTGCAGCACGTCCATCCTCGCAGGATGAAGTTTGTCAGGCGCTGGATCGGTATAGATCGCAGCGGGCAGAGGCCCGGGCCGCGCTTCAACTGTCTGCACGGCGAATGTGAGTGCGGCGCTGGCGAGGATTGCGATCGTACGACGCATGCTGGTCTCCTGTTTCATCCGGTCTAGCCTGAACGCCAGCCAAAGTCCCCCGATTTCGGGATAATCCGACTTTGCTGTGGAAGCAGATTTCCAACGCGAGGCCTTGCTGACCAGCCTTCCCTATCGCACCACCGTGCCCCTAAAGCGGGACGATGACATCCTGCACCGATTCTTATGATGCAATCATCCTTGGCGCCGGAGGGGCGGGGCTGATGTGCGCGGCAACCGCCGGGCAGCGCGGTCGGCGCATCCTGCTGATCGACCATGCCGATGCGCCGGGAAAGAAGATCCTGATCTCCGGAGGCGGGAGGTGTAATTTCACCAATATCAACGCCACTGCGGACCGCTTCATTTCGGCAAACCCGCATTTCGCCAAATCCGCGCTGGGGCGGTATCGTCCGGACGATTTCATTGCGCTGGTTGAGGCACACGGCATTGCGTGGCATGAAAAGACCCTCGGCCAATTGTTCTGCGACGGCTCAGCGCGCCAGATTGTTGCCATGCTTCTCGATGAATGCGCGATGGGCCGGGTCGACCTGACGTTGGGACAGCCGATAGGAGAGATCGAACATGGCGATGGGGTTTTCCGTGTTCATCTCGGCAACCGGATCGTCTCGGCGTCCGCGCTCGTCATCGCAACCGGTGGTCCATCGATCCCCAAAATGGGCGCGACGGGATTTGCCTATGATCTGGCACGCCGTTTCGGGCTGAAAGTCGTCGAGCCACGTCCGGCGCTGGTTCCGCTTACCCTGTCCGGTCAGGATGCGCTTTTCACTTCGCTCTCCGGTGTTTCGGCTGACGTTGTCGCGAAAGTCGGCAAGACGTTTTTTCGTGAAGCCGCACTCTTCACACATCGCGGGCTTTCGGGCCCGGCCATCCTCCAGATTTCCTCCTATTGGCGCCACCAGCAGCCGGTCGCGATCAATTTCCTTCCCGATCATGCCGGAGGCTGGCTGCGCGCGATCAAGCGCGAGCGAGCCCGGACCAGTTTGCGTGCCGCACTCGCAGAAACCCTTCCAGACAGGCTGGCGCAAGCACTTGCCGAGCAACTGGCTGTCTCGGGCGAATTGGGCGCACAGACCGATCGAAAACTTGACGAGATCGAACGGCGGCTTGCCGGCTGGGCATTTCATCCCAACGGCACTGAAGGCTTTGCCAAGGCGGAGGTGACCGTCGGCGGGATCAGCACCGAGGGCCTGTCCTCGCAGACGATGGCCGCGCGCCGCCTGCCGGGCCTCTACGCCATCGGCGAAGCGGTGGACGTGACAGGCTGGCTCGGCGGCTACAATTTCCAATGGGCCTGGGCGAGCGGGGTGGCTGCCGGGCAGGCGATTTGACCTGACATCTTCAGCCCACGACCAAGATCGCAAACCATGGAAAACGCTTGTTTCGCGCCTGCCCCATCGCTCAGCAAACGCTTCAGCTCAGAATTTGAACCCGGCCTCTACGCCCCAGATGCGGGGTTCGTTCACGAAACCGGTCAAATTGTTGAAGTCGATCCCGCCGACTGCCGATGTATCTTTGGTGATATTCCGGACGAATGCGGCGATATCATATTTGACGGTCTTGTAACCGACCCGCAGGCCGCCTTCGAGCAGATGATCATCCTGGAACTCTACTGAATCATACAGGAAGAAATTGATCTTCGAACGATAGGCCCAATCGGTATAGGCGTAGACCTCCCCATTGCCGACCGGGATCGAATAACTCGCCGTC
>JANNLW010000190.1:0-1911 GCA_031397145.1 Sphingomonadales bacterium
AGCGATGTTCGGCTTCCTGGCCCGTGATGAAACCGGGCGTGCCGTTGGCATGGTCAACTGGTTGACCCACCGGGCAACATGGACTCGCAACAAATACTGCTATCTTGAGGATCTCTTCGTCAGCCCTGACGTCCGCGGAACCGGTGCCGGACGCGCCCTGATCGAGGCTGTTTATGCCGAAGCGCGCAACCTTGGCTGTCCGCATGTTTATTGGCTGACGCAGGAAACAAACATCGAAGGACGTAGGCTTTATGACCGGATCGCTAAAAACTCTGGATTCGTCCACTATCGGCACACACTCTAGCGGAGAATATTGATGAGCCAGCTCGTTTTGCGCGAGGACCGGGACGAGATCGCGGTCCTGACTCTCAACCGGCCGGAAAAACGCAATGCCCTCAATGTTGCGCTCTGGAGTGAACTTGATGCGCATATCGCTGATATTCGCGCGGCGAACGACAAGGTTGGCGCCGTTATCCTGCGGGCGAATGGCCCAACTTTTTGCGCCGGGAATGACCTTGCCGAGCGCGGTTCAACGGCGCCCGAACCAAATTATCAGGCCAACACGATTACGCGCCTTGCTGCCCTGCCCCAGCCGGTTATCGTGGCAATACATGGCGGTTGTTTCACTGGCGGCCTTGAACTCGTGCTTGCCGGTGACATCATTCTCGCCGCAGAGTCCGCCAGCTTTGCAGATACACACGGCAAGTTTGCGCTCGTGCCCGTTTGGGGGATGAGCCAGAGACTGCCGCGGCGTGTGGGTCAGTGGAAAGCGCGCGAGATCAGTTTTACCGGGCTTCCCGTTTCAGGCGCGGAAGCCGCACGCATCGGCTTGGCCAATCACTGCGTGCCCAATGATCAGCTTGATTCTGAGGCACTCCGCATCGCAGCTTCAATCGTATCTCAAAGCCGGCATAGTGTGTTTGCCTACAAGAAACTCTATATCGAACAAGCCGATCTGCCACTCGCAACTGGTCTGGCCCACGAAGTATCCGCAAGCGCTGGCATCGGCCCGGATTTTGCCGAACGCGTCAGTCGACAGTTCAAGAAATAGCCGCGCCCTTTGTCACGTCTTTCCACATCGTCGCATCGTGCCCGAACATGATGCGTGTGCCCGAAGCACGAAGCGTTGCAAGACGATCAAGCGTCACCAGCCCTTCGTCCTTGTCGAAGGTGAACCCGGGAAGCGCCCGCTCTTCAAGATTGCGCTCCGTGTAGCAACAGTCGGCCGCAAGAAGGACATCCCCGCTCGCCAGCCGCACAATCGCGCTCTGGTGCCCCGGCGTATGGCCAAAGGTCGGGACGATCATGACCGAGCCGTCTCCGAACAGATCGAGTTCACCGTCGATCGCCTTCACCTTGTGGCCGGTATCAAAATCAATCCGATTATAGACCCACGGATCGTCACATACCTGTGCTGCTGCCCATTCCTTCGACTGGACGATCATAGTCGCGTTGGGAACAAACATCATGCCCCCGCAATGATCATTGTGGAGGTGCGAGGCGATGATCCAGTCGATGCTGGCGGGATCGACGTCGATCGATCGCAGCCTGGCCGCGATGTCCATCCCCTCAAACAGCTCGAGCCCGAATTTTTCCGGCGGAAGGCGCGCCTCGATTTCGCGGCGATTGCGCTCGCCAAGCCCTGTATCGAACAGGACGCGACCTTTCGGATGATCGATCAGATAGGCAGGCACTGGTGAACGCACATAGCTCTGGTCGTCCAACCCCTCGATGAAAAAGCCTGCCTTGCACTGGAACCAGCCACAGTTGAATGCAAAAAGGGTTATGCTCATGTCCGGGCCTCCTCAAAGGCCTTCAGCGCGTGATCGAGCGTTTGACCCGGATCGAGCTGAACACCGAAGCTGTTCAGGAACATCTTCACCTCGTCGGACGCCAGCACCTGGCCGAATT
>JANNLW010000194.1:0-4471 GCA_031397145.1 Sphingomonadales bacterium
GGTCAGAAAGCGCCGGACGTTAGCGTAGGACCCGGTGTCGACATCAATAGAAAAAGTCGAAACCGGATCGCGCGACACAGCATGAATGCTGGCGACGTCCTTGCCGGTATAACGTTCACGATCTTCTTGTGCCGGCAATGGATAGGGATTGGGTTGCGGTGCAATCCTGCCGCCCGCTTTCCGGTCAGAGGTCACACTAGAGATCGCGGCCGGTGAGCTTTGTAGTGATCCGGTATAGGTCTTGCCTGTCACCACAACTCCTTGCGATCGGGTCGGCGAGGAGGGTGGAGCGGGCGGTGCAACCATGTTGGTGCTTGCAACTGCAGGGGCCTGATAGTGCAAACTCGGACTGCCGCTGCGCAGATAAGTATCCTGTTCACCTTGATGGCAACGCACAGGCCCGTCGGGATGGACGTTTGCCGGTCGGGATGGGATTTGTGACGCCAGCGGCGTCATCGGCCCGGTGGCCATTGCAACCAGTGAGAGGAAAAGGATCGGACGAGAGCGACGCAGACTGACAAACATGGCAAGCCTCCCACACAATGTGTGCATGAGATGTTATATCTTACATGAATATCCGATGAATATTGCCCCGATCAGATTCAGCGCCCCGCCATTGCCTTGACATGCGCCAGATAGGTGCGCCCGATGCGGACCTGTGCATCGTCGGACAGTTCGGCATGCCACGCGCCAGCCTTGTCATGGCCAAGTCTGACGATGCGATCCTTGCGCACAATCACCGAGCGATGAAGCCGGATAAAGCGAGCCGGATCCAGACGAGCCTCCAGCGTTCCGATTGTCTGGTGTAGGAGGTAGCTGCGCGACCCCACATGGAGCCGCATATAGTCGCGCTCGGCATCGATCCGGTCGATATCGATCGCAGCGATCCTTATCAGTTCGGAGCGGTGTGGTACCCAGAACTCTTCGACATGGGCGCTAACGCTCTTCGTAGCCGCAGGAGACACGCTTCGCCGTTCCGCTACACGGACAATGGCCCTGCCGAGCCGCTCGGCTGAGACCGGTTTCAGCAAATAGTCAACCGCCGCAAGATCGAATGCCTCGATTGCGAAACTGTCGAACGCAGTTACAAAGATGATCGCCGGTATAGGTCCGGTTTCACGTCTCCCGAGCGACTTTGCAACGGCCATGCCGTCAAATTCCGGCATCGCGATGTCGAGAAGAACAAGGTCGGGCAACAGGCTCTCGATCATCCGCAAAGCTGCTGCTCCGTCGGCCGCTGTCCCAACCAACGCAATCGCAGGCTGTTCCGCACAAAGAATCTGCATCCTCTCGATTGCCAAAGGCTCATCATCGACGATCAGGGTCCGCAATGCGGCGATATTATTATCCATGCCGCACCAGAGGCATTTTCAGCCAGACGCCAAATCCGCCGTCAGGATTCGAACCATGCGTCATGTTGGCACGGTCCCCAAAACGTGCCGCCAAACGATCCCGGACATTGGCCAAGCCTATGCCCTGCGGCCGGTCCGCATCGTCATCCGTCTCGTGCCCCGGTCCATTGTCAGTCACTTTCAGGATCAACTGCCCTTCGGCCTCGGCAGCACTGATTTCGATCAGCACCGGGCGATTGGTTTGCGAGACGCCATGCTTGATGGCATTTTCGACAAGCGGCTGGAGGATCAACCCCGGCACAGCTGCGTTTGCCAAAGAGGCCGGGAGGTCAATCTTTACCTGCAGCCGTTCGGGGAAACGCACGGCTTCTATATCGAGATACAGCTTCTGGAGTTCGATTTCCTCGGCGAGATCCACGTCCTCGCTCGGTTCGCCAGACAGGCTGGTACGATAGAAGGTCGACAGGTTCATGATCATGGATTCCGCTTCATCACGACGACCGCGCATCACCAGTGCCGAAAGCGAATTGAGGGTGTTGAAGAGGAAGTGCGGGTTCACTTGATAGCGGAGCGCCCGGAGTTCTGCCGATTGCGCCGCCCTCGCAAAGCGCGCGGCCTTGCGTTCCGCCTCTCCCACGTCCTGCGCGAAACCCAGTGCAAGATAGAGTGAAGCCCAGGCGATCAGGAAGAAGTACCGAGTGATCGCCACTTCGGCGATCTCCATGACCATCGAATGCTCCTGGTCAGGGAGCGCCCGTTCGATATCCATCAAGCCAGCAGGATCATAGATATTGAAAAAATAATAGTTCGCGGAAGAAATTGCGACGGCGCAAGGGATGGATATCAGCATGACCGCAACGATCCGTGTCCAGAGCGGCTGACGGTCGAACGGACGCAAAAGCCACCACATGCCAATCGTAATAAAAATGCCAATCGCCGTCACGAAGCCGCGACGAAGGGCCATTTCCTCTTGTGCCGGAAAGCCCATGATTGTGGCCCGCAAGGTCACGATCACCACATAAAATAGCCAGAAACCAAGGATCGAAAACAAAACAACGCGGCTATCCAGCCGCCTGCTATCGCCATAATCTGTTCGTTGATTCATGCATTTTAGCATAGCGCGATGGTAGCATTGCGCATCCCCTTGCCTTCGCTTTTATCGAAAACCGTCGCAGGCTGGTCGATTGAACGCGGTGATTAACCGGTTCCTAACCATCTTCGGCGATCATGCGGGCAACAGGGAACGGAGTTTTTCGCATGGCGACCAGCATGAAACCTGCCGATGGCAGCCTCACGCTTGCCGAGATCAAGGAGTTTGCGGGTTTTGACGCCGCGGCCCAGCGTTATGTCCGCCGATCTCTGGACGTGGCCTTTTGTCGTAGCGATGCACTTGCCCTCTGGTCGCGCGATGTCGTCGAAGCCGCGAGCATTCGCGCCCAGACCCGGATTTATGAATCATTGCCACAGCTTCGCCAGGCCGTTCCGGATGATAGTGGCCTCAACCAGATCGAAGGATTTCTCGGCCTGCTGATCCGCGTGACCGCGTTCGATCTGGGGCAGGACAGGATTTCAGGTTTCAGTGCCTATCGTTTCCTTTATGAACGACTGATCGGTGCGGCCTCACGGCCCTGGCTTCCCGCCGCATTTTGTGCTGCGGCATCGCTGCCCCATCTTCACCCGCACCGGCGGCGCGCCTTGCTTCAGTCAATCAGTGAAGCGGCAGCAACTGCTCCGGGCTGGTCAACGCGCGAGCCGGTGTTCTTTCCCGAGTGGGTCGAGAAAGTCGAGGCCTAGTTTTCTGGGCCTAATCGCAGGCAAGATGCAGCTTCTGGGCTATCCAGGCTGCGACGAGACTGCCGATAGCAACGGTCAGCAAAGTGTCTGCGAGGCTGACATTGATCGCGGTAAGCCCCATCAGTAGCAAGGAGGAAACCACCATTGCGCCAGAATTGACGATGTTGTTCGCGGCCACGGTCCGTGCTGTTTCGGCCTGGGGTACGGTCGTCGTCAGGAATGCGTAAAGCGGCACAACAAACATTCCGCCTGCGATTGCTATGCCTAAAAGCGCTACAAGAACCAGATCGGCCTGTTTCCATGAAACGAATTCGACGATCCCCATCAGGTACGACGGCTTTTCGGGCCAGGTGCGAACGGCCCACCACAGGACCGCGACGAAACCTCCCATCGCAATTGCAGAGCCGGGCGAATAACGAGCCGAAACTGCGCCCTTCAAAAGCCGATTGACCGCGACTGAGCCGATAGCGATGCCGACCGAGAAAATGGCCATGAACAGAGTTGCCACGGACTGATCGGCGCCAAGAGCGTTCTTTACCAACGGAGGAAATTGTGCGCCGAGTACGGCGCCGATTGCCCAGAAAAAGCTGATCGCAACAATCGCGAGGTAAAGCCGGGGGATATGCATGGTCGCGCTGACCAACCGGTTGGACGCCCGGATGATGTGCCAGTCGAATTTGAATGGGGGGGCATCCGTCTGAGGAGGGGCGGGCGGCACCTGATGCCCTGCAATGCGACCGACGATGGCGGTCAACAACACGCCGCCGGCCGCCCATTGATAGGGAATGATCCCGCCGACAATCGTACCGAGCAGGATCGCGATATAGGTCCCGGCCTCGACCAGCCCGGTCCCGCCCAGCACATCATCCTTGCCGAGATGCTGCGGCAGGATGGCGTATTTGATCGGTCCGAAAAAAGTCGAATGCACGCCCATTGCAAACAATGCCATCAACATCAGTACGATCGACAGCGTCTGGTGGAGAGTGTGCAGCATCAGCCCGGCCGCACCGAACACCATGATGGCGATTTCTGCCGTCTTGACGATGCGGATCAGCCACGCCTTGTCCCGGCTGTCCGCCAGCTGGCCGGACAGAGCCGAAAACAGGAAGAAGGGCAGGATGAACAAGCCGCTTGCGAGCGCGCTGAACCCGGCTTCCTTGGCTGGATCGCTGTAAATCTCGTAAATGACGAGGACAACCATCGCCATCTTGAAGAGATTGTCGTTAAAGGCACCCAGGAACTGCGTGACGAACAGGGGCAGGAACCGTCTTTGCCCCAGCAACAGCATCGGATTTCGCATTGGGTTGAAGGCTTCCCGGCTGTTG
>JANNLW010000246.1:0-1403 GCA_031397145.1 Sphingomonadales bacterium
AAAAGTTGACGGTTTCGCGCAAGACTAGCTGGTTGAGCGAATTGGGGCCGCTCTTTCAGATGGCACGATACACCCTTTGACGCGGGCACTTTGGCTTCCCCGTTTGAAAGAAGCAGCGGCATGGATCGAAGCGGAAGTTGCCCAGAACATGGCCCTCGGGCGAACGCCAATCGCTGCAGAAAAGTCCGGCAGCACGCAATTCGCGGGAATCAAATTACGCGGTCGGGCTGACAGGATTGATAAGTTTGTCGATGGGGGGCTCGGAATTGTCGACTACAAGACAGGAGAGGGGCCCAAGCCAAAGCAGGTCGCGGCAGGCTTTGCCATGCAATTGGGCTTGATCGGTTTGATCGCCGAACAGGGTGGTTTTGACGGCGTGAGCGGAAAAGCCTTGGCGTTCGAGTATTGGTCGCTCGCACGCGATCCTGCCAGTCGTACCTTTGGGAAAAGTACGTCTCCAACAACAGGCAAAAAGCCCGTCGCAGAACCTGACGTGTTCGTGGCCAGAATTGCCGATCAGTTTGCCAAGGCTGCAGCAAAATGGCTCACCGGAAGCGACCCGTTCACAGCCAAGCTCAGTCCCGAATATGCGCGAGATGACTATGACCATCTGATGCGGCTCGAGGAATGGCAGGGTCGCGATGGCTAGGCGGCCCGATCATAAACCGTTGCCTCCGTTGGAGCGCGAACAGGTGCAAGCCTCGCATCCCGGATCAAGCGACGTCTGGCTTTCAGCCTCGGCGGGCACCGGAAAAACGCAAGTTCTTACTGCGCGCGTTCTGCGATTGCTCCTTCACGGTGCCAGGCCTGAAGCGATCCTGTGCCTTACGTTTACAAAAGCAGGTGCGGCCGAAATGGCCAACAGGATCAACGAAATCCTCGGCGCATGGGTCAGGCTGCCTTCGGACATGCTCGTCAAGGACTTGAAGGCCTTGGGCGAAGACTATGGTCCGGATATCCGGGATGCTGCCCGTACGCTCTTTGCCAAAGTGCTTGATGCGCGGGGCGGAGGGCTTCGCATCCAGACAATCCACAGCTTCTGCCAGTCGCTCCTTGCCGGATTTCCTGCAGAGGCCGAACTGATCCCCGGCTTTCGGGCGATTGAAGGCCGCGAGGAAGTCATGATTGCGCATGCCGCATTGGCCGATTTGGTGTCCGATGCAACCCGAACCGGTCAGCTTGGCCTGATCGAACGCCTTGAAGCGCTTAGTCATAGGTTGGGCGAAGACGCGGCGCGAACGCTGCTGACCCGGTGCGCGCGCGAGCCTGACGCGTTGGAGTCATTGGGTGTCGGCATCGAACCAAAAATACGCCGCTGGCTAGGGATTGGCGATGCAGACCCAGAGGCGGTGCTTGTTGAGGCCTGCACAGATAGCGGCTTTGACCGTGTTGGCCTTGAACGG
>JANNLW010000283.1:0-8363 GCA_031397145.1 Sphingomonadales bacterium
TGATCATCACGGCAAGAAGCATCCCGTAGACATTGTTTTTAGGCTGAAGATAGAAAACGACACGGCGCGCGTCAGCGGCTTGACCAGAATTGATCGGACCCTATTCGGCGTTGGTTCCGGCGAATGGGTCTCGACCGATCAACTAGCTGATACTGTGGCGGTTTCGTTCGACTTTACGGCGACGCGCAAGAGCGCGAACTGATCGCTCACCCGTGTCGGAGAATTGGCAATTCTGGATCGATCGAGGTGGCACATTCACCGATGTTGTGGCGCGATCTCCGAACGGTGCGATGCGCATCGCCAAATTATTGTCTGAAAACCCTGAACTTTACGAAGACGCCGCCATCGCAGCCATTCGGGAGTTGACGGGTATTGGATCAGGACCTCTCCCGCCTTGCGAAATCCGCATGGGCACGACAGTTGCGACCAATGCCTTACTTGAACGCAAAGGTGAACCTGTCCTGCTCGCGATCACTAGTGGTTTTGGTGATGCGCTGCGTATTGGATATCAGGATCGGCCTGACTTGTTTGCCCGCAAGATTGTGTTGCCTGAACCGCTCTATTCGCAAATAGTCGAAATCGACGAGCGCGTGACAGCCGAAGGCGAAATCCTCCACCCAATTGATCTCGAGAGCTCTCGTATCGGGCTTCAGAATGCCTTTGATCGAGGATTGCGTGCCATCGCGATCGTCTTGATGCATGGCTATCGGCATAAAGCACATGAAACAGAAGTCGCGGACCTTGCTCAAGCGATCGGCTTCACCCAGATCTCTGTAAGCCATTGTGTGAGCCCACTCATCAAGCTGGTCGGACGCGGTGACACATGCGTTGCCGATGCATATCTCTCACCGGTCTTGCGTCGCTATATCGACGGGCTTGAAAAGACTGTGGGAAACGGCCGACGCGTTCTTTTCATGCAATCGAGCGGCGGTTTGACGGCAAGCAGCGCGTTTCAGGGCAAAGATGCCATTCTTTCTGGGCCTGCAGGCGGGATTGTCGGAATGGTCGGCACGGCGAGCGAGGCTGGTTTCGATCGTGTGATCGGCTTTGACATGGGGGGCACGTCAACGGATGTGTCCCACTATGCGGGAAGTTACGAGCGCGACAATGAATCCCGTGTTGCAGGCGTTCGCATTCGCGCACCAATGATGCGCATCCACACGGTCGCGGCAGGTGGCGGATCAATCTGTCGATTCGATGGTGCACGCTTCATCGTCGGCCCCGCATCGGCAGGCGCCAATCCAGGCCCTGCTGCCTATCGTCGTGGCGGGCCGCCGACGGTGACGGATTGCAATGTTGTGCTCGGCAAAGTCCGGCCTGACCGCTTTCCTCATGTGTTTGGGCCGAAGGGCGATTCGCCTCTGGATGCCGCGGCTTCACTTGCCGCAATCGTTGCTGCTGCCCCGGATATGGATCCGCGAACCGCAGCAGAGGGGTTCGTTTCAGTCGCGGTGTCCAACATGGCCAACGCGATCAAGAAAATTTCCGTCTCCCGGGGTCATGACGTCACCCAATATGCACTTGCCTGTTTTGGTGGCGCAGCCGGGCAACATGCCTGTCTCGTTGCGGATGCGCTCGCGATGGAAACGGTCGTCATACATCGACTTGCCGGCGTGTTGTCAGCGTTTGGTATGGGGTTGGCGGATCGCCGGGTTATCCGCGAAGTGACTTTGGCAATCCCGTTTGACGATCCAAAGGTTGCCCCGGCGGTGGCCGCGCTGGAAAAGGATGCGCGGGAAGCATTGGTTGCCCAGCATGTCGGCGATGGCCCGCTCCGTACCGAATCCCGCTTGTTCTTGAGATACGAAGCAACCGAGAGCAGCATGGAGGTCGATTGGGATTCTTCTGAAACCATGCAAAAGACGTTCGCTGACGCATACCGCGTCCGATTTGGGTATGAAGGCGAAGGCGCGTTGATCGTGGACATGGTTCGGGTCGAGGCCATCGCAGAGAACGGTTTGCTTGCTGACCAATCTATCGACGTACCCGGCAGGCCGAAATCAACGGTCACGATCGAGCCAGTTTTCATCGAGGGACGAGAATGGAAGGTGCCGGTCCATGATCGTGCCTCGCTGCGTGTTGGTATCGCTCTCGAAGGCCCGGCCTTGATTGTTGACGAATCGTCCACGACGGTCGTTGAACCAGGGTGGATTGCCAGGATCGATGCATTCAGCAATCTTGTTCTCTCCCGAACAACCCCGCATGCAATTTCGAACCGAAGCACTGATGTCGACCCCGTTCGCCTCGAGATTTTCAACGGGCTCTTCATGTCTATCGCGGAGGAGATGGGCGCAGCACTCCAGCACAGCGCCTCGTCGGTCAATATTCGCGAACGCCTTGATTTTTCCTGCGCCCTTTTTGATGCAGCGGGCAATCTGGTCGCCAATGCGCCTCACATGCCCGTGCATCTCGGTTCGATGGGTGAGAGTATCCGGACAATCATCAGCCGCCGTGCCTGCGGCGCTGACGGGCGAGGGATTTTACGCGGCGATGTCTATGCTCTGAACGCGCCCTACGATGGAGGCACCCATCTGCCTGACATCACGGTGATCATGCCTGTGTTCGTCGAAGGCAAAGACGATCAACCGGCCTTCTTCGTCGCATCGCGCGGCCACCATGCCGATATTGGCGGGATCACGCCCGGATCGATGCCACCCGACAGCACCAGCGTCCTGCAAGAAGGAGTGCTGTTCGACAATGTCCTGATCGTTGATCGCGGGCGATTTCTCGATCGTGCGATCCTTGAACGTCTTGAAGCCGGTATTTGGCCGGCGCGCAATCCCCGACAGAATGTTGCCGATCTCCGCGCCCAAGTCGCTGCCTGCGCCAAAGGAGCGGCCGAATTGCTCCGCGCGTGTGCAGAGCACGGCCGTACTGTCGTCGAGGCCTATATGGATCATGTTCAGGCCAATGCCGAAAGCGCCGTCCGCAGCCTGATTGAGCGGCTTTCCGAGGGCAGTTTTGCCTGCGAGATGGACAATGGTGCCGTGATCTGCGTCAAGGTCTCGATCGATCAAACGACGCGGGCGGCGCATGTTGATTTTACCGGCACGAGCGCGCAGTTGCCGAGTAACTTCAATGCGCCTTTATCGGTCGTCCGTGCTGCGGTTCTCTATGTCGTGCGGACCCTGGTCGATGAACCAATCCCGATGAACGACGGCTGCTTGCGTCCTGTTAAAATAACGGTTCCCGAGAAATCAATGCTCAACCCGATTTTTCCGGCTGCCGTGGTTGCGGGCAACGTCGAGACGAGCCAGGCACTTTGCGATGCTTTGTTTGGCGCGTTGGGCGCCATTGCCGGGGCACAGGGGACAATGAACAATTTCACTTTTGGCAATGATCGTTATCAATATTATGAAACTATTGCAGGAGGCTCGGGTGCCGGGCCTGATTTCAACGGCACGGCGGCTGTCCAAACACACATGACGAACAGCCGCCTTACCGATCCTGAGGTCTTGGAAACGCGCTTCCCGGTAGTCCTCGAGCAATTCTCGATTCGAAGGGATTCGGGTGGCGCAGGAGCGCATCATGGGGGCGATGGTGTGATCCGACGGATCCGATTTCGCGAGGCAATGTCTGCAAATATCCTTGCCAACAGGAGGCGCGTTGCCCCGCTAGGACTGGCTGGTGGCGCGAATGGCGCATTGGGCCGGAATTGGGTGGAGCGAGCAGATGGAGACTTGGAAGAATTTGGAGCGACCCAAACGGTGGAGATGGGCGCGGGCGACGTTTTTGTGATCGAAACACCGGGCGGCGGTGGCTTTGGAGTGCCAGGCTGATGCTCGCCTTGGTCGGTATCCTTGTCATCATCGCGGGCTTCATGCTTCGCTTCAACCCGTTGCTGGCCGTAAACATCGCACTGATCTACTGGCTGGCGTTTTCCCAATGACCCAGCTCACGCTCGATATTGCGTCCCGGTTCGCACGGCTGACAATGGGCCATCTCGACCGGCAATATCCCTATAAGCCCGATCACGTGCTGGCCGGACCAGAAGATATTGTTCCGCCCGCCATTGCTCACCCGATTTTTCATGGAAGTTTCGATTGGCATAGTTGCGTTCATGGCTGGTGGCAGGTGTTACGGCTGATGCGACTCCATCCTGACATTGCGGAAGCAGGATTGATCCGCGAACTGGCAACGGTCATGCTGACGTCGGACAACGTATCGGGAGAACGTGCCTTTTTTTCCAAGCCAATGTCACGCGGATTTTCGAGGCCGTATGGCTGGGCATGGTTGCTTGCGCTGCATGGCGAACTGGCGCGGCACAATGCACCCTGGGCAAGCGTACTCGAGCCGTTGGCGCGCGATGTTGCAGCGAGTTTCAAGGGCTATTTTCCGAAATTGACCTACCCGATCCGTGTCGGCACCCATTTCAATTCGAGCTTTGCCTCGATCCTCGCTCTCGAATGGGCCCGGGTGCATGATCCGGAACTGGCGGCGTTGGTCGAGCAGCGCGCCTTGGAATGGTTTGCTGCTGATCGCGGGTGTCAGGCCTGGGAGCCGGGGGGTGATGACTTCCTCTCATCTGCGCTTACTGAAGCTCACTTGATGAGCCATGTGCTCGGGCAGAACGACTTTGTGGATTGGTTCGCGGCGTTCCTTCCTGCGCTGGCCGAACATGAGCCAGCGACACTGTTTGCGCCGGCATTTGTCTCCGACCGGAGCGACGGCAAGATTGCGCATCTAGACGGGTTGAACCTCAGTCGCGCGTGGTGCTGGCGTCGAATCGGCGCATCTCTCGGGGTTGGTCACCCTGTCGCGGCGATAGCAGAAGGCGCCACGCAGCGCCATCTGGATGCCAGCCTGCCGCACGTTGCCGGCGACTATATGGGCGAACATTGGCTTGCGACCTTTGCCGTCCTTGCGCTTTCAACCTGAGGCAACATGCTTTGGCACAAGATCCTTCAGCCAATCTATTAAGGCTGCGACGCGCGCAATACGCCGCGAATCCTTGTGGACTACGAGCCACAGGCTTCGCGTGATTTCGGCAGTGTCTTCAAGTATCCGCACAAGCGAGGCGTCTTGCAGTCCAATGAACAACGGAAGGACGCCAATACCCGTAGCTGCGTGGATCATCGCATGCTGCACATTGATACTGGAACTACTGAGGCTTGGTTCGAGCCGGTTCCCGATCTCGGCGAGGTAGCGCAATTCGTCGGCATAGATGAAATCGGGCGTGTAGCCGATCACCGGATGGTCACCCAAGGCTTCACCAGTCGCGGGTGCACCGCATCTTTCTACATAGCTGGTCGCCGCGAAAAGGCCGAGCCGATAATCAGCGAGTTTGCTCGCGATGAGTTGCCCGCGCGCCGGGCGGGCCAATGTGATGGCAAGATCGGCTTCGCGTTTCGACGGGTTCAGAAAGCCGTTGGTCGTGACCAGTTCGACCGAAATTTCCGGATGCAGGTCGCGAAATTGTGAAATGTTTCGGGCAATAATCCAGGTTGCCAAACCTTCAGATATGCTCACACGTACCAAGCCTTTGAGCCGACTGCGTTCGCCGGTTAGTGTTCCGGTTGCGATGTTGATCGATTGCTCTGCCGCTTCGGCCTGGACGAGTAGACGATGGCCGTGGCTAGACAGAATCTGTCCGCCCGGAGTGGTTTCGAACAACGTTGTCCTGAGTTCGCTGGAGAGGCGATCGAGCCGTCGACCGACGGTTGTGGCATCTACGCCGAGCTTGCGTGCGGCGTCTGAAAGCGTCCTCGACCGGGCTGCGGCAAGAAAGATTCTGAGGTCATCCCAATGCATATCGGTTCCTGCTGCAAAATTGCAGGATAGCAATGCATATTTTGCGCCTTGATTGCAATTATGTTGCCTCGCTATGCGCGGCTCGCACTGATAGGGAGTCGAACATCATGCGACAGATTGATCATTTCATTTCGGGCGGCGCTGGCGGCGCTTCCAAACGCTTCGGCGATGTGTTCGACCCTAACAATGGCGGCGTGCAGGCGCAGGTCGCCCTCGGCGATGCCTCCGTGTTGGAACGTGCTGTACAGGCGGCGCTTGCCGCTCAACCGGCCTGGGCGGCGACTAACCCGCAAAGGCGGGCGCGGGTCATGTTCAATTTCAAAGCGCTGGTTGAAGCGAATATGGATTCGCTCGCGGAGATGCTCTCGTCCGAACATGGAAAGGTGATCGCGGACTCCAAGGGAGATATTCAGCGCGGTCTCGAAGTGATCGAATTCTGCTGCGGCATTCCGCACGTACTGAAGGGCGAATATACCCAAGGAGCCGGGCCGGGGATCGATGTCTATTCGATGCGCCAGCCGCTGGGTATCGGCGCGGGCATAACGCCGTTCAACTTCCCTGCAATGATCCCGCTGTGGATGTCGGGCGTTGCAATCGCGACAGGAAATGCATTCATCATCAAACCATCGGAACGTGATCCGTCAGTACCAGTGCGGCTCGCTGAACTGTTTATCGAGGCCGGGTTGCCGGAAGGCATTTGCCAGGTCGTCCATGGCGATAAGGAAATGGTCGATGCGATCCTCGACCATCCAGCAATCAGTGCAGTAAGTTTTGTGGGCTCATCGGATATCGCGCACTATGTCTATCAGCGTGGTGTGGCCGCCGGAAAGCGGGTGCAGGCCATGGGGGGTGCCAAAAATCATGGTATCGTCATGCCGGATGCCGATCTCGATCAGGTTGTGAATGATCTTGCCGGCGCGGCCTTTGGTTCGGCAGGCGAGCGCTGTATGGCCCTGCCGGTCGTAGTGCCCGTGGGCGACGAGACAGCCGACCGTCTCCGCGAAAAGCTCATCCCTGCGATCCATGCGTTGAAGGTTGGTATCTCGACTGACAAGGATGCACATTACGGCCCAGTCGTAACAGCTGCACACAAAGCGAAGGTCGAAGGCTGGATCCAGACATGCATTGATGAAGGCGGTGAACTGGTTGTCGACGGCCGCGGGTTCAAACTTCAGGGACATGAAGACGGTTTCTTCATCGGTCCCACGCTGTTCGATCGGGTGACCACCGAGATGCAAAGCTACAAGGAAGAGATTTTCGGCCCCGTCCTTCAGATAGTACGCGCCGCCAATTTCGAAGAAGCACTCTCGCTTCCCGGCAAGCACCAATATGGCAATGGCGTCGCAATCTTTACGCGTAACGGCCATGCCGCGCGCGAATTTGCGGCGCGGGTGAATGTCGGGATGGTTGGTATCAATGTGCCGATCCCGGTCCCTGTAGCTTATCACACCTTTGGCGGCTGGAAACGTTCCGCATTCGGCGATACCAACCAACACGGCATGGAGGGTGTAAAGTTCTGGACCAAGGTCAAGACCATTACCCAACGCTGGCCGGATGGATCTCCCGATGGAGGGAACGCATTCGTTATTCCTACGATGGGGTGATCGATGACTAACCAGTTCGACCTTACTGAAGACCAGCTTGCGATCCAGGATATGGCGCGCAAGTTCACGGCGGACGCGATCACGCCGCATGCCGCCGAATGGGATGAACAGTCGATCTTTCCGCGCGACACAATCAAGGCGGCAGCCGAACTTGGTTTTGCCGCCATATATGTATCCGAGGAATCGGGTGGCATTGGACTAGGGCGGCTTGAAGCGGCGTTGATCATGGAGGCGATGGCCTATGGCTGCCCGTCGACCAGCGCGTTCATCTCGATCCACAACATGGCATGCTGGATGATCGACCGGTTCGGTTCTGATACCGTGAAGGCCAAATATCTCCCGTCGCTGGTCGGAATGGACCGGATTGCGTCCTATTGTCTGACCGAGCCATCGTCAGGCTCTGATGCAGCAGCGCTCAAGTCCAAGGCTGTGCGAAACGGCAATCACTATGTCGTAACTGGCTCGAAGGCCTTCATCTCGGGAGGGGGTGAGAACGAAGTCTATGTGACGATGGTTCGCACTGGCGAAGACGGGCCGAAAGGCATTTCGTGCCTCGTGATCGAGAAAGACATGGAGGGTGTCAGCTTTGGCGCCAACGAGAAAAAGATGGGCTGGCGCTCGCAACCGACGGCCCAAGTCAATTTCGATGCTGTGCATGTTCCTGTGGAAAACCTTGTGGGCGGAGAAGGCGAGGGGTTCCGTATCGCGATGATGGGGCTTGATGGCGGGCGGCTCAACATCGGCGCCTGCTCGCTTGGCGGCGCTCAGCGCTGCTTAGACGAAGCGATCAGCTATACCAGGGAACGTCAGCAATTCGGCAAGCCGATTGCCGACTTCCAGAACACCCAGTTCATGCTTGCCGATATGGCGACCGATTTGGAAGCGGCGCGAGCGCTGCTCTATTTGGCGGCGTGCAAGGTCACGTCAAATGCGCCCGACAAGACCAAATTCGCAGCGATGGCAAAGCGCCTTGCGACCGATAATGGATCGAAGATCGTCAATGATGCA
>JANNLW010000291.1:0-4778 GCA_031397145.1 Sphingomonadales bacterium
CACAATTGCACGAGACAGATCGCGATCAAGTGCGCCGATCGGCAAAGATAGCTCATTTCGGGCACCACGGCCTTCCACGCCGATGATGTCGAGAGGACCTGGCACGGGATAAGCGGCCACGGGAACGCCGCATGCTAGAGCTTCAATCATGACCAATCCGAACGTGTCGGTCCGGCTCGGAAAGACGAAGACATCTGCCGCCGCATAGGCGCTTGCAAGATCCTTGCCCATAAGCGCGCCGGTGAAGATTGCATCCGGAAAGCGTCGTCTAAGCGTTTCCAACAGTGGTCCGTCACCAACAACAACTTTGGTGCCACTAACATCGGCATCGAGAAACGACCCAAGGTTTTTTTCGACGGCAACCCGGCCGACTGACAATAGAATTGGGCGCGGCAGATTTGAAAGGCTGGCAAGCGGGGTGAGGTTCGGCCGAAATATCTCGGTGTCGATCCCGCGTGACCAAAGCTTTGTGTTGGGAAGCCCGCGAGTCTTCAACTCGTCCATCAGGCTCATGGTGGAGGCCAAAACAGCATGTGACGGCGCGTGAAACCGGCGCATCGTCGGCCAGAATACATCCGGAGAAAGGCCAGTACGAACTGCCGCGTAGTCGGGAAACCGGGTGTGAAAAGCACTCGTGAATGGGATGCCGTGGGACAGGCACCAACCCCGCGTGCTCCAGCCTATTGGTCCCTCGGTAGCGATATGTACAATATCAGGGCGCAGTGCATGAAGCCGCTTTCGAAGCTTGATACGTGGCGCGATTGCCAAACGAATCTCGCCATATCCCGGACAGGCGACTGTCTTGAATTGATCCGGGCTGATGATCGAAACATCATGACCTCGAGATGCGAGTATCCTTGCCGTGGTGTCGATGGTCCTCACGACTCCATTGATCTGGGGGTACCAAGCATCGGTCGCAATGACGATCTTCATGCCAGCTGCTTTTGAAGTTGTGCAGTCGAATGCCGACGTCGATGATCCGACCAGTCCAGGATGGACATGGCACCATCGCGTGCCTCAACGAGCGCTGTGCAGCTTTCGACCCAATCGCCATCGTTGTAGTAGGTCACCTGGCCCACCTGCCGAATCTCGGCGCAGTGAATGTGGCCACACACGACACCATCAACGCCAAGGTCAGCCGCAGCGCGAGCAACAGCGTCTTCAAACTGTCCAATATACTGGACGGCGTTTTTGACCTTCTTCTTCAAATAGGAAGACAAGGACCAATAGGGCAGATTCAGTCGACGACGGACAGCGTTGAATACGACGTTCGCTTTGAGAAGCAGCGTGTATGCTTGGTCTCCGAGAAATGCGAGCCAACGCGCGTATAGCACCACGCTGTCAAACATGTCCCCATGCGTGACGAGCAAAATCCGACCGTCTGCAGTTGTGTGCAACACATCTGTTGCCAGCTCAACGCCGCCGAAATTGAGTCCGACATAGTCGCGAAACATCTCGTCATGATTGCCGGGAATGTAAACCACGCGCGTGCCCTTGCGGGCAATCTTGAGGATTCTCCGGACAACCTCATTATGTTGAGCGGGCCAGTACCACCCTTTGCGCAACCGCCAGCCGTCAACAATATCGCCGACCAGATAAAGCGTATCGCACTCTACGGAGTGGAGAAAATCGACAAGCAATTCTGCGTTGCAGCCCGATGTCCCTAGATGGATGTCGGATATCCAGATTGTTCGATACTGAAGCTTCGGATGAAAACTGCGTGGTTCGGGTGCATGGATCCAGTCGGGCAACTGGGGAACCGCGCCCGAATCTTGCCCCTGCGTGCGAGATCGTTCCTTTTCAGCGGCATCTAGCGTTTTTGTAGGCATCAAACCTCCTGAAACGTTTTAAAGTGTTCCGGCGACAGCGGTCGGCGAGCCTTGCGTGGCGCCGACAAACATCTCGATGCGTGCAGCGATTGCGTGCATGTCCGCCCGCAGCCGTGACTTGAGGGATTGGGTGTCCATCGCAGCGAACTCGACCATCTGCGGCATCGACAAACCGATGCGAAGATTGCCGCAATAGTCGCCGTTGGTATTGGGGATATACTTGACCGGCTGGCCAAGGCGCACGGGACGAAGTGCCGAAACCTGCCCGCCGAAAGATTCGCAGGCGAGGCTGCGGTAGAGCTGGCGCGATTGCTCCAGATTCATGCCAAGTACCGACTGACCAAGATCGATTGTGACAAGCGTGCGCATTTCGAGTGGATGCCGCCTGACCTCGTACGCCTCATCCCGCATATTTGGTGCCAGGCGCGCCGCACCGATCCGTCTTGTCAGGCAGTTGATGGCGTCATCGAAATGGTCAAGTGTGCGCCGAATGTCAGCGGCGCTCAGGCCATTGAACAATTCGAGTTCGTATATGCTTGCTTCCAAACGCAAAAGCAGGCCCAGGTTGCTTCCATCGGGAAGCATATCCCGATTTCTCCATCCTGCGGGCCATTCGGCTCGATTGAATATCCTTTGAAATCCCTCAAGCAAGCCAGCTGATCTCTGCGCAGCCTTCTCAGGGATCAACGCAAAGCCACTAAAGGGCGGCCCGCCCATAAATTTCGAGCCTGTCAGAAACACGGTTGCTCCGCGTGAAAGATACCCCGCAATGGAATCGCGATCGATCCTTGCCTGACAGGCGTCGACGACAAAACAGACCTTGTTGCCAAACCGTCTGCGCAAGGCATCGATATGAGTAAAACTTGGCAGGATCAGCCCAGTCTTTGATCCATGGACGACATGAACCAGTGGCACTTGATCATGCAGCAATGCAAATTCGATCGCCACGCAGACTGACAGCAGTATGTCTTCGGACGGAACAGGAAAACCCCCAGTACCGCGGATAGGAATATCCGTCACGATGAAGCGCTCTTTCTGTGCAGTATCCACAGGCGTGCCTGCAACAGTAGGATGGCCGAGTGCGGTGCAGTCGGCAAAGAAGTTGCCGCGCGCCGAATGGGCACATCCACTGCCCACTTCATCGGAGCCGAGCAGGATGTTGAGAATCCTCGCGTCACCGCGGTTGGCGGTCACCAATCCGACATATTCCAGATCGGTTCCCGATCCTGCAAAAACAATATCAACTGTGTCAGGCAGGGCCCAGGTATTGCGTATTCGATGGCGCAATCCATCGAGTGCGTCGCCATAAGCTTGCGGCGACAGGTTCAGATCAGGAGCGAGCGCCGTCAGTCGTCTGGTCACCTCGCCAAATGCCGGACCCGAAATGTCGTTTGCCGTTGATGAAGAATAGGCCGTCATCGAGCTCGGCCGGGGAGCGACCATATACTGGTTCAACCCCGTGTCGGGATTGAGCACGATCCGCTGGTCTCCTCCTGTGGTCATGAGTTCAGCGGCAGCATCCGACAGGTCCACGCTGGCTGGGTTGCGCTCATACTCAATTGTCTTAGCCGGAGCCGGAATAAGTGCCTCCCCACCGTTCACAGACGCCGGGTATCCCAAAAGGATGACAGCTTGTGGGCAAATTCGTGACAGCAATCGCAACCAAACTGCAGCAGCTATGTCACATTAGTCTGTTGTAATGTCCTATGCCCAATCAAAGCTGCATGATTCGACCAACGCGTATCCCTCGCGATGTCCGCTCACATCTTCGCATGATGTTCGTCGCAAAACACGCCCGTTGGACCGGGGATTTGCACCCCGAAGACGGCAATCATGCGCCCTATCATCGCGAAATGCGCGAGATACTCGAGAGGCTCGGCCTGAACCTGGTGATTGAAGACAGTTACGAAGCGTTGTTTGACAGGCCGAACGTCGACTTCGTTTTTCCGCTGTTGAATCGCGGTGGTTTTCTCAATTCGGAAATGCTCCTGCCGCTCCTGTGCACCCGCCATGGCATTCCGTTTCTGGGCGCGAGCCCCATCCTCCGTGGTCTTTCGGATGACAAGCATCTGACCAAGCTCGAAGCCCGCGCGAACGGCGTTCCAACCGCGCCTTGGTCGATCTTCCGCAAGGGTGCGCCAATTGACGTCAGCCGTTGCTCGGCAGCGAGTCGATGGGTCATTAAGCCCAATGCGTCCTCGGCATCCTGGGGGGTGCGTGATGCGATCGATCACGCCGATATCCTGGCTGCGGTCTCTGCAATTCAAAGCGACGGGCATGATGCGATCGTTGAGCCCTTTCTTGAAGGCAGCGACGTCGAAGTGCCCGTGATCACTGTCGGCGGCCGCGAAGTCATCATGCCGATGATGCTCTTTGAACAGGCAGACCCCGCGCACTTGCGGACCTACGCGGAAAAGCGCGACCTCGCTGACCGCGCTGACAAATACCGCCTTGTTCCCTTTGAGGAGCCAAAGCTTTGTCGCCAGATCACGGCGATGACAGAGGCGCTGATCCACGTATTCCAGCCCTTCGATTATGGCAGATTCGAGTTCCGCGTCGACCTCGCCACAGGCAACATTCGATTTCTCGAAGTCAATCTGAACTGCAATCTCTGGTCTCAGAAGGTCTTTGGGCGTTCAGCGTTGCTCGCAGGCATGAGCCAGGACCAGTTGATCGAAACGATCGTCGCCGAAAGCCTCATGCGCCAGGGCCTTTACAGGCGGGACGACAGTAATCGTTTGCCTCGGCGGATGGCTGTTTCTGCCAATGGCTGATGGCCAGCTTACGGCACTTGTTCTGGCCGGTCGCCGCGATGGGGTGATAGATCCGCTCGCGGCGGCGTTTGGCGTGGAAGACAAATGCCTTGTGCCGATTGCTGGCCAGCCTTTGATCGCTCATGTGTTGTGCGCCCTCGCAGCATCGTCGCTCGTCTCCAAGATCATTGTATCC
>JANNLW010000301.1:0-1671 GCA_031397145.1 Sphingomonadales bacterium
CAGCGAGGCTGGTCATGGCCGCGCCGCTAGCAGGCGAAGGCCCTAAAGGTCTACCCCTGCTGCGATGGCTTCGAGCTTGCGGATACGTTCTTTAAGATCCGCGATTTCGATCCGGCTTGTTGCGTTCGGTGTTGGGGTCTCGCGATTTACATCAAGCTCTACGCGCTTGAGTTCGAGCCAGGCTTTAAACCCCTTAAGGCCGATCGTAGCGACCAGGGCAATGGCAACCAACGCTGTTGCAGCCATTATGAGATAAAGATTTGCATAGTCCATAACGACCTCCTGTCGTCCTGTTCTGCTTAACGGAGTTTTTCAATCTCGCGGTCAAGCGCGACCGCGCTGCTGGTGTCGGTTGCGATCCGCTCGAGAACTGCGATGCGTTCCTTAAGCGTCCTGATTTCTTCGCGCATGCGGTTCGTGTCCTGATCGGGTATCGGCGATCCCCCGAGGTCATTCCCTCGATGGGCGTGTCGGCCGCGCCGTATGCCGCCATATCGCGCCGACAGCACTCGCCCGATCGTCACGACGATGATAATCCCGAGGACCATTTCAAACGGATTCATCCAAATTCTCCCTGAATCTGCTGTTCTAGTTCAAAGGCTTGTCGCGCAAGTTTTCAATCTGATCGGCGACATCGATACCCTTGTCCGTGATGATGCGTTCCAACACCCGCATCCGCTGCTCAAGACGCTCGGTATGGGCGGCATATTGTGCCGTCTTTTCAGCGGTCATCAGCGATTGTTGATCAATCTGGCGCTCCTTCATCCGCAACCACATCTTGAAGGGAGCGATGCCGATAGCGGCGAGCGGAATGAGAATCCAAATCCAGCTTGCGATGTTGTTCATTTGCCTATCCTATCTCAAATTTTCAATTTCATGTGAAAGGCGGCTCGGGACATCGGTTGCTATGCGTTCAAGCACAGTGATCCGTTCCTCGAGCCTGCCGATCTGCCCGTGCAACTTGTCATTTTCCGACGATAGCAACGCGATCTTGCGATCAGCCTCAGGGTCGGCCTTTGTAACACCACCGCCCCATTCGCTCTCCAGGGGATAACCATGCTTCGCCCTGATCCAGCTCGTGACCATCCATGCGCCATAGCTCATTGCGATGATCGCCAGTACAAATACGGGTCCACCCCATTGCATTGTCTGTCTCCCTGATCAGCCCGCGCCTTAGCGCAGGCTGTCGATTTCGTTGGCGAGGCTCGAATTGCGGCTGGTGTAATAGGTTTCCACGTCGGCCAGACGGCGGTCGATGTCGCGGAACCGGGCGCGGACGTCGCGGGTCGAACGAGCCGGGGATTGGCGGACACCCTGCCAGAATTTGGCATCAGTGGCATCGTCATAGAGACCCGCAGGTTTTGGTGATGCGAGCCATGCCGTCAGCCAGTAGGCAATCAGCGTCCACGGGAATGCGCCCATCAATGTAACGAGCACAATGCCAATGCGAACCCAGAGAACATCAAAGCCAGTATAGTCTGCGATGCCTGAGCAGACGCCTGACCATTTGCCATTTTGTTTGTCGAGGTAGAATTTTGTGCGGGGACCGGACATTTTAGGATCCTCCTTTCAGGATTGAGATCAGTGACGGTGGTCGATGCGGCGCATTGGTGCGTCCAATTCGCCCGATTTCCAGTTCGGGTTATCGGCTGTCAGAATGCGTTCGACGCT
>JANNLW010000116.1:0-1809 GCA_031397145.1 Sphingomonadales bacterium
TGAGATCCACAGCAATCACGCGCGCGCCAAGAGCCAGCGCGAGATCAACAATTGACTTGCCAATACCCTGCGCTGCGCCTGTGACGATGATGGACCGTCCCTCCATCACCATCGGATTTGGTATTGCGTGTTTGACCATCAACATTGCCCTCAATCATGACTTCGCTAATGCGTGGTGGGCCATGCGGCAACTGCGAACAGGATAGATTTTGATGACCGACCAATTTCCGCGCGCCAAGACAGCTATTGTTGGGACCGCAACGTTTGGCCTCGGGGTAACCCCGGGCTGGAGCTCAATGGAATTGGCAACACAGGCATCGAAGCTTGCGCTGTCAGATGCGGGTCTGCGGCTCTCGGAAGTCGATGCCCTGTTCATTTGCACGCCGGACGATTTTCTGGCTGGTCTGACCTTTGCAGAGGCGCTCGGACTGCAACCGAAGTTCACGGACAATAATCGCACCGGCGGTTCGGCATTCATGAGTCATGTGATTACCGCAGCACTGATGCTTGACGCAGGAATGATCGACACCGCGTTGATCGCGCATGGATCAAATCAGCGAAGCGGTGCCGGTGGCAAACTTGTCTCCGCTGCACGAAGTTCGAACTGGGAAGCGCCCTACAACCCGCTCTTTCCTGTCAGCAGCTATGCGCTTGCAGCCGCTCGACACATGCATGACTTCGGCACAACCCGCGAACACCTGGCCGAAGTGGCGGTGGCAGCAAGAGGATGGGCCAACCAGAATCCGGAGGCGTTCGCGAAGGGCCCGCTTACCATCGATGATTGCCTTGGCGCGCGAATGATCAGTACGCCATTGACGGCCAAGGATTGTTGCCTCGTGACGGACGGCGCTGCCGCGATCGTGATGACGCGTGCTGACCGGGCATGTGATCTGAAAAACACAGCCGTTTATGTACTCGGAGCGGCAGCAGCAACATCTCATAGCCAGATTTCGTCCATGCCGGATCTGACGGTCACAGCAGCGGCCGAGTCAGGACGAAGGGCCTATGCGATGGCGGGGGTTGGTCCAACCGATATTGACGTCGTGGAACTTTACGACGCCTACACGATCAACACGATACTTTTCCTTGAAGATCTTGGCTTCTGCCCCAAAGGTGAGGGCGGACGTTTTGTCGAGGGCGGAGCGATCGCGCCCGGCGGCTCACTTCCGGTCAACACCAATGGTGGCGGGCTCTCTTGCGCGCACCCAGGCATGTATGGCTTGCTCGCGATAACCGAGGCCGTGCGCCAATTGCGCGGCGAAGCCGCCTCTCAGATAAAGGATGCCGAACTGGCGTTGGCCCATGGCAACGGAGGCACGCTCTCAAGCCAAGCCAGTGTAGTTCTCGGTCGAAGTTTCTGAATTTAGCCTGTGGTCAAGGCCGTCGGGCCCTATCGAATCACACTGCGAGATATCTGGGGACTATCCAGAGGACGGGAATGGTCCGCCTGCCATACGCGTTCTTCTATCTCAATTCGTCACCTGGGATTATCGGCTTGGCGTTGACGATGTTTGTCCAGTAATCGTGTGTTATCGGAACGTCAAAGGCTTGCTGCACATGCACGAGATCAACCTTTGACGCGAGATGTCAGCATAGAGTCTGATGGTCCGCTATTGGAAAACCGTGGCTAGGCACATCACGATTGATAACGGGTGCAAAGCGGAACGCCGTATATCTGAACGAATGACTGCTTTAGAGAGTACTCACGTTGCTCGCGAAGGACCGAAAGGTTGTCGATTCTTGCCATTGCTCAATCCTTGAACTTTCCTTTTTTGTTCCCATGTCATTGAGGGGATAGGCTGGCCAGCC
>JANNLW010000365.1:0-9147 GCA_031397145.1 Sphingomonadales bacterium
CGATCAGGCCGACGAGGCAAGTATCGTTGCGCTTGCCGACCATGCCTTTGAACGGTTCGGCGCGATCGATGCCGTCTTTGCGAATGCCGGCGTTGGCGCGGGCGGTCCGATCTACTCGACACCACAACGCAACATCGACTGGATCCTCAGCGTCAACCTCGTTGGGCCGATCTGGCTGTCTCGCGCGTTCGTTCCGCGGATGATCGCCCAGGACACGCCATCGCGCTTTGTTGTGACAGGATCGGAACATTCGCTTGGCCTGCCCAATCGTGGCGGTCAGGTCTCGATCTATACAATTTCGAAACATGCAGTACTTGGTTTTGCAGAGACTCTACGACGCGATCTGGCGGATACTTCTGTGAGCGTTTCGATTGTCTGTCCGGCCCTGGTCACAACCGATATCTGGAATCCGCTTCGCACGCGGCACGAACGGTTCGGCGGACCTCGAGTCCTGGAACAACGACCAGCTGGTCCAGCCGGACTTGATCCGGAAACAGCCGCGCAACGCATTCTTGAAGGATTGGACGCCGGAGAATTTTTTGTCCTGACGCACGGGGCCGATATTGCCGAAGTGCATGACGCGCGGGCGGGAGAGATTTCTGCGGCCTTGGGCCGGTTCGCAGCTCGCTATGGTTCGATGAGCTGACTCACGAGAGCATAACCACGCGTCAATCTCGGTGAGCGGGGAGATACTCGTCATCAATATAGTCGCTGAAGCGTGTAATCTGGGCCTCAAACTTCAGTTTGACCTTACCCGTCGCGCCGTGTCGCTGCTTTGCGACAATCAACTCCGACAGGCCGAAGACTTTTTCCATGTCAGCCGCCCATTTGGCATGATCGTCATGGGTCTTGGCATCATCGTCCGCGCCCGGTCGCTTCGGTTCGCGCGACGCCACATAATATTCCTCGCGATAGACGAAGAGAACGATATCGGCGTCCTGCTCGATCGATCCCGATTCGCGAAGGTCGGAGAGTTGCGGGCGTTTATCCTCGCGCTGTTCAACGGCACGGCTTAGCTGCGACAGGGCAAGCACCGGGACGTTCAATTCCTTCGCCAGAGTTTTCAGGCCGCGGGATATTTCGGAGATTTCCTGAACCCGGTTTCCGTCCGCCTGACGGCCTGATCCTTGCAGGAGCTGGAGATAATCGACAACGATCAGGCCAATGCCATGGCGCCGCTTCAGGCGCCGGGCACGCGTGCGAAGCGCCGCAATGGTCAGGCCGGGCGTGTCGTCGATAAACAGCGGCAGGGTTTCCAGCTCGGCAGCTGCACGGGCAAGATTGCGAAAATCCTGCTGTCCGATCTTTCCCATGCGCAGCAATTCCGAACTGATCGACGATTGTTCCGAAAGGATGCGGGTAGCAAGCTGGTCGGCCGACATTTCAAGGCTGAAGAACGCCACCTTGGCCCCGACCGATTTCTCAGGCGCAATCCCGTCTTCCTCGTCACGCGTCCAGCGACGCGCTGCGTTGAATGCAATATTGGTCGCCAGCGCGGTCTTTCCCATGCCGGGACGTCCTGCGAGTATGACAAGGTCCGAATGATGCAGGCCGCCGGTCTTGCCGTTGATCGAGTCGAGGCCCGTGGTCACTCCAGAAAGTCCACCGCCGGCATTCAACGCCTTTTCAGCGAGCTCCACGGCCATCCGCGTTGCCTGGCCAAAACTCTTGACGCTTCCGCTTTCGCCGCCCTCTTCGGCCACTTTGTAGAGCGCGACCTCGGCCGCCTCGATCTGCGCCTTCGGGGTTTCGGCGTCGCTGGTATCGAAGGCTCGCTCGGTCATGTTCCGGCCAACCGAAACCAGTTCGCGCAACAGGGCAAGATCGTAAATCTGGTTGGCGAAATCGCGCGCACCGATGAGGCCGGCACCGCTTCCGGTCAGTTGAGCGAGATAGCCTGGGCCACCAAGTGTCTTGATCGCCTCATCGGCCTCGAACATCGGCTTGAGCGTTACCGGATTGGCGACCATGTTCCGGTCAAGCAACAACAGAATGGCATCATAGATCCGGCCGTGCAGAGCTTCGTAGAAATGATCGGCGCGCAGCTTCAACTGCACATCCTCTGCAATCCGGTTGTCGATCATGATTGCGCCAAGCAGCGCTGCCTCCGCCTCGACATTGTGCGGCAATTGCGGTCCTGCCTCGGTCGCAGAATGAATGAGTCTTATCGGATCGGCCATGGCACTCCCTTTGGCGGACGCACAGCATATCGCAAGGGCGGGAGAAAGAGAATGACGGGGATAACTTCCGGGAACGATTGCCTGGATAAAAGCGATCAGTCTTCGGCACCTGTTTCACGTGCGGCCTAATCGAAAAATGCTTCGTCCGTCCTTGCAATTGGATGGAAGATCGGTGCGTCGAGACTGGCTTCGCGATTCAAGAATTTTCAGATGAAGGCTGGATTATGAAGCGGCCGGAACCACTTTGGGAGTGGTCCCGGCCGGATACGGCCCCAATAGGGGGAGGGGAAGGGGCCGTTAGCTGATAGATTCAAGCGTTCTCTGGAACTTGTCTGGATGGATCTTGCCCGGATACATATCGGTATGCGCACGTATTTCGCCAACAAAGGCCGTCTTCAGATTGACTCCGGTTTTGGTGCCTGGAAAACCCATTTTGCTCTTCGATGATGCGAAATATTGCTGTTTCCTCTACCGCACATGCAATGGCTTGCGGAATCGATTTTCTGATTGGTTGTGATCGACAAAGACGATCAAGAGACATGGGAGGAAACAATGCGAATTTTGCCAACTTTGCTGATTGCGCCGTTGCTGACAGGCGCGACCGCGCTGCCATCGACACCCGCGCCAAACTGGATGGCTGGCGCCTGGATCGAGGCCAAGGGGGATAGCTGGACTGAAGAATTCTGGACGCCGATGCGCGGCGGAATCATGATCGGCGCTGGACGTAACGGCAAGGGTGCCATGCTTTCAAGCTGGGAAGCGACGCGAATCCAGCGCGACTCCGATGGGGTGTTGACCTTCTGGGGATCACCCGAAGGGGCCAAGCCCGTACCGTTCCGGATGACTTCTTCCACGACGACGGAAATCGTCTTCGCCAATCCGGCGCATGATTATCCGCAACGCATCCGCTATTGGATGGATGGCAAGCAGCTCAACGCCGAAACTTCGCTCATTGACGGGTCAAAGGCCATGCGTTGGAATTACAGCCCGATGGGCGAGAATTGACCAAATGAGGATTTTCGGCTTCGGCGCCTAATTGCCTCCAAGTTTGGGAACGGATCACTCGCTTGTCGAATTTGCGGGGGTTCTGATCGAACGTCGCTGGCTGTTGTTCTCCACCCAGGCAACCCGATCCGGATAACCGCGCGAAGGATTTGTCGATGCTAGTTGTTCAGTATCTTCTTGCTGGATTGGGCTTCGTCCTCGGCGTTACGCAAAGCAGCGCGCAGCAGCCGACAAGCCGTGGCGCTGCCGTGGCGATTGACAGGGTTCAAGTGAGCGCAGATGAGGCCGCCGACATTGAGCGTGTGTCAGGCGAGCTGCGTTGGCCCTGGAGCATGGCGTTTCTGCCCGATGGGTCAACGCTCGTAGTCGAAAAATATGACGGCATCCGTCGCTTGGAGGCCAACGGCACGCGGGGAGCCTTGCTGCTCGGCTTACCGGAAAACGTGCTGCGCAAAGAAGATAGCGGCTATCTCGACATCGCGCTTGATCCCGATTTTGCAAAAAATGGTCATGTGTATCTGGCCTTCGCTGAAGGCGACGAATCCGCCAACCGGACCGCGATCTGGAAGGCGCGGTGGGATGGGTCGCGTTTCAACGGAGGCAGGGTCATCTTTCGCACGACAGTCGCCAAAAAGGGCCCGAGCCATCCCGGCGGACGAATCCTGTTCATGCCCGACCAGACGTTGCTGCTAAGCGTTGGCGACGGCTATGATTATCGCAATGCTGCGCAGGATCTGGGATCGCATCTGGGCAAACTGCTACGCGTCGACCGGGAGGGGCGCGCACCGGCCGACAATCCCTTTTTTACAACAGCAGGCGCGTTGCCTGAAATCTGGTCGTCCGGCCATCGCAACATCCAAGGCCTGACGCGCGATCCGGCAACCGGATTGATCTGGGCTCACGAACATGGTCCGCGCGGAGGTGATGAAGTGAACCTGATCACACGGGGTGCGAACTATGGATGGCCCAAGGTCACGCTCGGTATTGACTATGACGGCAAGCTGGTTTCGGAACGGGCGTTCGCGCCAGAGTTTGCAGCGCCCACATTCTTCTGGGCTCCGTCAATCGCGCCATCGGGCATCGCAGTCATTCACGGCCGGAACTACCCGGATTGGGAGGGAAAGCTGCTCGTCGGTGGGCTCGCATCTCGCGCGATCAGCCGCATGAGGATGGGCAAGCAAACAGGATTATGGGTTGAGGAGGAACGTATGTTCGGTCCGCTCAAGACCCGAATTCGAGATATCAGGCTGGCACCTGACGGGTTTGTCTATGTTCTGACCGATGAAGAAAAAGGCCAGCTTTGGCGGCTCCTCGCAAGATCGGCTTCGGTACGTTGATCAAGCCATTGCCGCCCACAAATAGGCGATTATCGCGAGACCGGACAGGCCGGTTCGAACAGCATGCAAGCGATTCCAGCGGTTCAGCATATCGCGCGTTTGTGACCCTGCCGCTTCGAGACTGACTGCCTTGAGCCGATTGTTGAGCGGCAGGATTCCGAAAACCGTGTAAGGCCAATTCGCCAGCATCAACGTGGCGCCAACCGCCCAGCACCAATCACTCGTGAGCCAGACCGCAACAAAACCTGCGATCCCGCTCAGCACGGCCAGTCCACCCTGCAGATTGAAAGCGCGCGCGTAACTCGGGCCCCACTGCGCCAGTGCATTGCGATCATCAAGAAGCATTCGTGCAGGATGTTCCGCCACATGAATATAGAATGCGGCGCCCCAGAACGCAGCGCCAAGTGCAAGGGCAATCAGTCCGGCAAGCATTGTCTTTCTCCCCGCCCCATCATGTCAGGGAGGAAACCGACTGGCAATTACAAAGGCTAGCCTGCTGCTTCGGCGAGGACCGTAAGCCCCTTGTCATTCACTTCGGCAAAACCGCCGGTGATTTTCAACAGCTCGGCTGTTGCGCCCGCCGTGGCATAGACGGCCAATTCGGCGTCACTTCGGATCGTCGACATGACAGGCATATGCCCTTCAAGCACGCCGAAATCGCCCTCAGTACCCGGAACGACGACCATATAGACATCTTCCGAGCGGACGAGGCGTTCGGGCGTGACGAGTTCGAAACGAAGCGCCATTGGAATTAAGCCGCGTCCGCTGCCATCTTGGCAGCTTTCTCGACGACGTCCTCGATCCCGCCTACCATGTAGAAGGCCGATTCTGGCAGGTGATCATATTCGCCATCCACCACCGCCTTGAATGACTTCACTGTATCCTCGATCTGGACGAACTTGCCGGGGATGTTGGTGAACACTTCGGCGACGTGGAATGGCTGGCTGAGGAAGCGCTGGAGCTTGCGTGCGCGGGTCACGGTCAGCTTGTCGTCTTCCGACAGTTCATCCATGCCGAGAATGGCGATGATGTCCTGCAGCGACTTGTACTTCTGGAGCGTTTCCTGAACCCGGCGAGCGGTGTCGTAATGCTCCTGGCCGACGACCGAAGGCGTCAGCACGCGGCTGGTGGAATCAAGCGGATCGACCGCGGGATAAATGCCGAGTTCCGAAATCGCGCGATTGAGCACGGTCGTTGCGTCCAAGTGAGCAAAGGACGTTGCAGGCGCCGGGTCGGTGAGATCGTCCGCAGGGACATAGATCGCCTGCACCGACGTGATCGAGCCCTTGTTGGTCGACGTGATGCGTTCCTGAAGCGCGCCCATGTCGGTCGCAAGCGTCGGCTGATAGCCCACGGCCGAAGGGATACGGCCAAGAAGTGCGGACACTTCCGATCCGGCTTGTGTGAAGCGGAAGATGTTGTCCACGAAGAAGAGCACGTCCTGCCCTTCCTGATCGCGGAAATATTCGGCGATCGTCAGGCCGGACAGGGCGACGCGGGCACGCGCGCCGGGAGGCTCGTTCATCTGGCCGAAGACCAGTGCAACTTTGGAACCCTCAGGCGTCGGGTTGCCGTTCTTGTCCTTGGCGATAACGCCAGCATCAAGGAATTCGTGATAGAGATCATTGCCCTCGCGGGTGCGCTCTCCAACGCCCGCGAACACCGATGTGCCGCCATGGCCCTTGGCGATATTGTTGATCAGCTCCTGGATCAAAACCGTCTTTCCGACGCCAGCACCACCAAAGAGCCCGATCTTGCCGCCCTTGGCATAAGGCGCGAGCAGATCGACGACCTTGATGCCGGTGACGAGGATTTCGGTTTCGGTCGACTGGTCGACGAAGAGCGGCGCATCCGCATGGATTGGCGCAGTCATCTTGGCATTGACCGGGCCCTGTTCGTCAATCGGCTCGCCAATGACGTTGAGGATGCGACCGAGCGTCATCGGGCCGACGGGCACGCGGATCTGCGAGCCGGTGTCACGGACAAGCTGGCCGCGGGTCAGGCCTTCGGTCGCGTCCATCGCGATCGTGCGGACGGTCGATTCACCCAGATGCTGCGCGACTTCGAGCACGAGGCGGTTGCCGTTGTTCTCGGTTTCCAGCGCCGACAGGATGGCGGGAAGCGTGCCTTCGAAGGATACGTCGACCACGGCGCCGATGACCTGGCTCACACGACCGGTTGCACCGGCCATATTAGCCTTGGATGCACCCGACGCGGCCATTGGCGCAGGGGCTTTCTTCGGCGCTGCGGCCTTGGGCGCAGCGGCCTTTGCAGCGGGAGCCTTTGCAGCGGCGGCTGGCTTTGCGGCGGCCTTGGCGGCGGGTTTCTTCGGGGCGGTTGCCATGTTTATCTTCCTTGCCTTTAAATCTGCCTAGAGCGCTTCTGCGCCTGAAATGATTTCCACCAGCTCGGTCGTGATCGCGGCCTGGCGGGTGCGGTTGTACTGGATTGTCAGCTTGTTGATCATGTCGCCCGCGTTGCGCGTGGCGTTGTCCATCGCTGTCATCTTCGAACCCTGCTCCGACGCGGCATTCTCGCGCTGCGCGCGGAGCAACTGCACGGCGACGTTGCGCGGCAACAAGTCTGCAAGGATTTCTTCCTCATCGGGCTCATATTCGACCGCAGCAGAAGCGCCCGTCACCGCGCCGCTGTCCGAAACCGCCACCGGCATGAGCTGGATCTGGGTCGGTTCCTGCGTGAGCACCGAAACGAACTTGGAAAAGAACAGGTGCGCGACGTCGAAATCACCCGCTTCGAACCGCGCGGTCAGGTCTTCGGCATAACCCTGCACATCGGTGAAGCTCAGCTTGCCGAGATCGCCCGGCTCAATGCCATGCACCATATCATTACGGAAGGTGCGGGTCAGCTGATCCTTGCCCTTGCGGCCGATCGTGTAGAACTTCACGGTTTTGCCTTGCGCCTTGAGCGCGTCGGCCTGTTTGCGCGCAAGGCGGACGATGTTGGTATTGAACGCACCCGCCAGGCCCTTGTCAGACGTCGAGACGACGAACAGATGGACGTCCTCTTTCCCGGTCCCGACAAGCAGCTTGTGCGCCTGTCCGTTGCGATCGACCTTGGACGCAATGCTGGAAACGACACCCTCAAGCCGTTCGGCATAGGGGCGCGAGGCTTCGGCTGCTTCTTGCGCACGGCGCAGTTTCGCAGCCGCGACCATTTTCATCGCCTTGGTGATCTTCTGGGTCGATTTGACCGAGTTGATCCGGATCTTGAGGGCCTTGAGGCTGGACATCGTCTATCCGATCAGGCGAAATTCTTCACGAACTTGTCGAGCGCTGCGACCAGCGCCTTCTTCGTATCGTCGGCAAAATCGCGGCTGTCGCGGATCGTCTTGAGGACATCCGCATGGTTTGCCCGCAGGTCGATCAGCATCGCTTCTTCGAACCGCGTCACATCCGAAACCGGGATGCCGTCGAGATATCCGTTGGTGCCCGCGAAGATCGAGGCCGTCTGTTCCTCGAACGGCATTGGCGCATATTGCTTCTGCTTGAGAAGCTCGGTCAGCCGCGCACCGCGATTGAGGAGCTTCTGCGTCGAGGCGTCCAAATCCGAGCCGAACTGCGCGAACGCCGCCATTTCGCGGTACTGCGCGAGTTCGAGTTTGATCGAGCCCGAGACTTTTTTCATTGCCTTGGTCTGCGCTGCCGAACCGACGCGCGACACTGACAAGCCGACGTTGATTGCGGGGCGGATGCCCTGGAAGAACAGGTCGGTTTCAAGGAAGATCTGGCCGTCGGTGATCGAGATCACGTTGGTCGGAATATAGGCCGAAACGTCGCCCGCCTGAGTTTCGATGATCGGCAGTGCGGTGAGCGATCCGCCGCCATTGACGTCCGACATCTTCGCCGCACGCTCGAGCAGGCGTGAGTGGAGATAGAACACATCGCCCGGATAGGCTTCACGGCCCGGAGGACGACGCAGCAACAGCGACATCTGGCGATAGGCCACGGCTTGCTTGGAAAGATCGTCATAAACGATCACGGCGTGCATGCCGTTATCGCGGAAATATTCGCCCATCGCGACACCCGTGTAAGGCGCCAGATACTGGAGCGGCGCAGGCTCGGATGCAGTCGCGGCGACAACGATGGTATATTCCATCGCGCCGTTTTCCTCGAGCGCGCGCACGATCTGGGCGACCGTCGAACGCTTCTGGCCGATGGCAACATAGATGCAATAAAGCTTCTTCGACTCGTCCTTGCCCTTGTTCACTTCCTTCTGGTTGATGAAGGTGTCGATGGCGACGGCGGTCTTACCCGTTTGCCGATCGCCGATGATCAGTTCGCGCTGGCCACGGCCAACGGGCACAAGCGCATCGAGCGCCTTGAGGCCGGTCTGCACCGGCTCGTTCACGCCCTGGCGCGGGATGATGCCAGGCGCCTTGACTTCGACGCGGCTGCGCTGGGTGGTTTTCAGCGGGCCTTTGCCATCGATGGGATTGCCAAGACCGTCCACAACGCGACCCAGCAATTCCTTGCCGACGGGAACGTCCACAATCGTGCCGGTGCGCTTGACGACATCGCCTTCGCGGATTTCGGCGTCGGAGCCGAAAATAACCACACCGACATTGTCGGCTTCGAGGTTCAGCGCCATGCCCTGGATGCCGTTCG